>JANQFD010000059.1 GCA_028278005.1 Chlorobium sp.
CAGTAGGCAGTTCTCAGTCTTCAGTCAAAATTCATTTCATTCTTTCTACCGACCTCCCTAGGGGTGAATAATCATTCGCCCCTACAAACTGCCGACTGATGACTGCAGACTCTCTTCTCCATGCCTGCCACGGGCAACCATACCGACATGTCGGGACCCCTAAAGTCCCCATCATTGCTCATTTCTCATTGCTACTGGCTAACTTGCTCCTGCGAGCCAATGCGAGCTACTCCTGCGCACGAAGTGCGCTGCTTACACCCCACACTTCCCTGCCAGCCAGCCATCCGGCGATCAAGCCGACCGGCTTTCTTTTAACCTAAATGTGACTCCACGGTATTGACTATTTCGGAATATGGGTGTATACTTTACAAACAACCGAGCCAATGCCTTTACGCAGAACAAAAGTACTTGTACTGAACAGCAGCTATGAGCCACTGAGCATCTGTGACGCCCAAAAAGCCATTGTCCTGCTTTTTTGCGGAAAAGCGGTAACGGTAGCCCATCACCCGGAACGGTTTATTTGTACGGTATCTGATTCATTTCCTCTTCCAAGCATTGTAAGGTTAACCGTTTATGTCCGGGTACCGTACAAGAAAATCATGTTGAACAGGAAAAATATTTTCAGGAGAGACAATTTTCAGTGCCAGTACTGCGGACGAACGGACAAGCCTCTGACCATCGATCACATGGTCCCGCGTTCTCAAGGCGGAGAGGACTCATGGGAAAACCTTATAACCGCCTGCAGCCCCTGTAATACAAAAAAAGGCAGCAGAACTCCCCAGGAAGCGGGGATGCTGCCAATGAAACAGCCGATCCGCCCCAGTCACATAATGCTGATGAGAAAGTTCATCACTGCTGTTTCAGAGGAGTGGAAACCATACCTTTTCATGACCTCCTGACAGACGGCACGGAACATCCAGTCATTGACCATGCATAAGAGATTCATTATAGCGGCATTGCTCATGTCGTTTTCTATGCAGCTATGTTTGCAGCAAATCGCTGCAGCATCGTCCAATACCCCTTCAGCTCTCCCGGTGAAGGCTCAGGATATTTTTACTCAAAATGATGCATGGGTTGAACAACAGCTCAGAGAAATGACCCTCTCTGAAAAAATCGGGCAGATGCTTGTCGCACACAGCCCTGCAACGTTCAAAAGTACCGGGGACAAACACTACCGGAAGCTTTCCCTCCTTATACGCCAGGGTAAAATAGGGGGGATCATGTTTCTCAAGGGCAATAGCCATGATGCTGCCGCTTTGGCAAACCGGTTTCAACTTCTTGCACCGCTCCCTCTTCTGATCAGCGCCGATATGGAAAAAGGTCTTGCCATGAGAATCGATGGCGCAACCGAGTTTGCACCAAGCATGGCGCTGTCCGCAACCGGCGACTCGGGACTTGCATACAATATGGCCGGCATTATCGCCCAGGAAGCAAAAGCGCTCGGAATCCGCCACAGTTACGGCCCAAGCGTCGACCTGAACCTCAACCCTCTGAATCCGATAATCAATACCCGTTCTTATGGCGATAATATCCCTTTGACCATCGAGATGTCCAAAGCCTTTATTAACGGTCTCCAATCGAACGGAATGATCGCAACGGTCAAACATTTTCCGGGGCACGGTGACGTTACGGTTGACAGTCACGTCAACCTGCCTATCCTGCAGGCAGATAGGAAACGTCTTGAAAACCTTGAACTCAAGCCCTTTAAAGCAGCGATCGACCATGGAGTCATGAGCGTCATGATCGGCCATCTCGCAGTTCCAAAAATAACCGGGAACCTGACTCCGGCAACGCTTTCATGGAGAATTGTCACCAAGCTCCTGAGAAATGAACTTGGTTTCACCGGTCTGATCGTTACCGATGCGCTCAACATGAAAGCGCTATACAAGGACTACACGCTCAAAGATATATCATTACGGGCAGTTGAAGCCGGCAGTGACATCCTGCTGTTCTCTCCCGATCCCGAATTGACACACAACACGATTCTCGATGCAGTAAGGCGCGGCAAATTATCCGAAAAGCAGATTAACAGGTCCGTTCGCCGAATTCTGCTTGCAAAACGATGGCTCGGCCTTGAAAAAAGCCGCCTGGTCAATCTGAACTCCATACCAAATAAAATAAGCCTGAAGAAACATCATGAGCTTGCGGAAACCATAGCCAACAGCTCGATAACCGTTATACAGGATAAAAACAATGCTCTCCCCCTGAGAAAGCGGGACAACATGCTGCATATTGTCCTCGAAAACAAAAAACACTCGCTCTCGGGAGAAACATTCTCGAATAAAATGCACCGTGCTTTCAATGCAAAAACCATACGAATTCGTCCCGATTCAGACTCTCTTGATTATAGCGCCGCTGCAGATAAAGCCAAACGGGCTTCTGCCGTCATTATATCATCTTTCGTCGAAGTGCTCTCAGGAGCGAAATCTCTCGAGCTGAGCGACCGTCAGGAAGATTTCATTAACACTCTGATTCACAAGCGATCTTCACGCAAGCCGCTGATTATGATATCGTTCGGTACACCATACCTTATCAATCAGTTTCCCGATATACCCTCCTTCATCTGTACCTACTCTTCTTCCGAATCAAGCGAAGAAGCTGCCGTCAGACTCCTCAAGGGACAAATAAAACCTGAAGGCAAGCTTCCCGTGTCTCTTACGGCAAACCTTCGCTAACCCTCAGACCGGGATATTCCTCATGACATAGCCATCGGACTCCTCGGGCTTTTTTGTTACATTAACGCTATCAGTTCATTGAAACATCACGATTTATGACCAAGACCATACGGGATGAATCTACAGCCAGTGCCTACTGGGGTGCGGTGAATACGTTCTGTGCGCTCAAGGATATACACGTCATAGCCGATGCCCCGGTAGGGTGCTACAATCTTGTAGGTGTTGCGGTGATGGATTATACCGATGCCATTCCCTATCTGGAAAACTTTACACCGACAAGTCTCACTGAAAAAGAGATTGCTTCTTCCGGCAGCTCGGAGTCGGTTACTGACGTGATTGAGAAGCTTGGTGATACCGGTAAACAGCTGATCGTCGTTTCAAGCGCGGAAAGCGAAATGATCGGAAGCGATCATGAGCAGATGCTTCAGCACAGGTATCCGCATATCCGGTTCTTTGCATCCAATTCTCTCGGAGAAAACGAATGGCAAGGCAGAGACAAGGCGCTCGTGTGGCTGTATGACTCTTTTGACGATAAAAAAACAGCGGAAACCGAACAAGGCACCGTCAGTATTATCGGACCGACTTACGGATGTTTCAACAGCCCATCGGACCTTGCCGAGCTGAAACGCCTGATAACCGGTTGCGGTGCGGCGATCAGACACATTTTTCCCTTTGAAAGCGAATTGCAGGATATTGCAACGATAAAAAACTCCGATGTGATCGTGGTTATGTACCGCGAATTCGGCCAAACGCTGGCTGACAAGCTCGGCAGACCTGTCCTTCAGGCGCCTTTCGGGCTTGCCGAAACCGAACAGTTTATCAGGAACCTCGGCAAGCTTACAGGAAACGAAGCAAAAGCCGACGCTTTTTTCCGGGAAGAAAAGCGCACTACCCTGCAGCCTTTGTGGGATTTATGGCGGGGCCCGCAATCTGAATGGTTTCCTACGATACGTTTCGGTGTTGCAGCCGACCGCACCTACGCTGAAGGACTATCAAAATTTCTGGGAAACGAGATGGGCATGCAATGTCTTTTCAGTCACGACTCGGCTGAAACCGATAATGATGGGCTTCGCGAGGAACTTGCTTCCACGCAGCCCCAGTTCATGTTCGGGCGGATAGTTGACAAGATCTATCTTGCAGAACTCGAAGCCAAAACCCGCTTCTTTCCCGCCGGATTCCCTGGCCCGATTGTACGCAGAGCTTTGGGAACCCCGTTTATGGGTCACAGCGGTGCGGTTTATCTTATCCAGGAAATAGTCAACGCTCTTTACGACACCCTCTTCACCTTTCTGCCCATTACCGGCAAAACAGCATCGGAGAACCAGCCCCAGCGCAAAATATCCTGGACCAGCGAGGCTAACACAGTACTTGAAGCTATCGTTGCAAAGGCCCCATTCATCAGCCAGATCTCTTTCGGCAGGGAATTGAAGAAAAAAGCCGAAGCCCTTGCCGCAAAACAGGGAAAAGATACGGTGACCCCTGATATGCTGAATAATTTATCCTGACGCTCAAACCTATAGGACTTATAGGACCTATATGTCCTATAGGCAAAAGACCCGTAACAAATCAATTAAACCGCGCAGCAGGTTATTCGAGGTGACTCAATTTTGAATTGTGACAATTAATTCGTAACATCCCTCTCTTCTTGTCGAATCGGGAACATGCAGCAAAGAAAATGCTGAAACCCGGCCCTCCCGATCGGCAATCAACTAACTGAAAGCGGCTGGACGATCCTGAAATCAGGAAAGAAGCGGTTCAGAAACATGCTTCTTTAAAGAGTATTGAACAGAGACAGAATTCATGTCCGACAACATAGAGGTACAGGCAACGGTAACCATTACGTTCCCTGACGGCAAAAACCGTTCGTTCCCGTCTGGAATAACCGGTTACGATATAGCGCAATCCATTGGACGCAAGCTGGCAAAAGATGCTCTTGCCGTCAGTATTGACGGCAGGCCTGTAGACCTTTCCACTCCGATAACCGAAGATGCCGATGTAGAGATCATAACGTTCGATCATCCCGAAGTCCTCGGAAAGGAAATCTTCTGGCACAGCGCCAGCCATATCATGGCCCAGGCAATAGAAGAGTTGTTTCCTGGAACGAAATTTGGAGCGGGACCGGCAGTGGAGCAGGGTTTTTATTACGATATCGCATCCGAACACCGTTTCACCGAAAGCGATCTTGAAGCCATTGAAAAGAAAATGCTGGAAATCAGCAAACGCTCTCTCGAAATACGACGTGATGAACTTTCCAGAGAAGATGCAATCGCATACTTCTCCTCAACAAGGAACGACCCGTACAAGGTTGAAATTCTGGAGGATACGCTGAAGGATACAGCAACAGTATCGGTATATCATCAGGGGAACTTCGCCGACCTGTGCAGCGGCCCGCACCTTTCGAACACGTCGCAGCTGAAAGCGGTAAAGCTGACGAACATTTCAGCTTCGTTCTGGAGGGGTGACGCCTCGAGGGAGAGCATGCAAAGAATTTACGGGATAGCGTTTCCTTCCGAAAAACTACTGAAACAGCATCTTGCGCACATAGAGGAAGCAAAGAAAAGGGATCATCGAAAACTCGGAGCAGAACTTGAACTGTTCCTGCTCTCACAGGAAGTAGGCAGCGGCCTGCCTATATGGTTACCGAAAGGGGCCATTGTCCGTAACGAGCTTGAGTCGTTCCTGCGCGAAGAACAGAGAAAACGGGGTTATGTTCCGGTCTATACACCACACATCGGCAATATCGGACTGTACAAACGATCCGGGCATTATCCCTATTACAGTGATTCCCAGTTTCCGCCCCTTACCTATAAGGACGATCTGGGCAGGGAAGAGCAATACCTCCTGAAACCGATGAACTGTCCCCATCACCATATGATATACAGTTCGAAACTGCGCAGTTACAGGGATCTTCCCATCCGTTTGACAGAGTTCGGCACCGTTTACCGGCACGAACAGTCAGGAGAGCTGAACGGACTGATCCGGGCACGCGGATTTACTCAGGACGATTCACACATCTACTGCAGGCCGGACCAGCTGGTCGATGAAATCTGTAACGCTATCGACCTGACCAAGTTTGTGTTCGCAACACTCGGCTTTGACGATATCGAAATCAGGCTCTCCCTTCACGACCCTGAAAACCTCGAAAAATACGGTGGCACTGAAGATGTATGGCAACAGGCTGAACAGGATGTCAGGGCAGCTGCCGACCGCATGGGAATCAACTATATCATCGGTATCGGCGAAGCAAGTTTTTACGGACCGAAAATTGACTTTATCGTACGTGACGCTCTGGGAAGAAAATGGCAGCTCGGAACCGTCCAGGTGGATTACGTTATGCCTGAAAGGTTCGATCTTACCTATATCGGCAGCGATGGACAGCAGCACCGTCCGGTAATCATCCACAGAGCTCCGTTCGGTTCAATGGAGCGATTTATCGGCGTACTCATTGAACACACAGCGGGCAACTTCCCGTTATGGCTGGCTCCGGTTCAGGCAGCAGTCCTGCCGATCACCGAAGAGGTTCACGATTACGCAGCAGCAGTTCACCAAAAGCTTGTCGAAACCGGCATACGCGCTGAACTTGATCTTCGCAGTGAAAAGATCGGCAAGAAAATACGAGAGGCGGAAGTAGGCAAAATACCCTATATGATAATCATCGGCCAGAAAGAGGCTGAAACGGGAGAAATCTCATTGCGTCGTCACCGAAAAGGTGATCAGGGCAATCTGACTACCCGGGATATGCTCGAAAAGCTTACAACCGAAATCAAAGAGAAATCTTGAACCCATAGCGACATTTCAAACTAACCGATACCGAATGAGAAAAAAGAAAACCGCTCCTCAAAAACAGAAAGTAACCTACAGAGTCAATGAACAAATCAGGGTACCTGAAGTAAGGGTTGTTTTCAGTGACGGATCACAGGAGATCATGAAAACGGGCAGCGCCTTGAGGTTAGCAGAGCAAGAGGGACTTGATCTCATAGAAGTACAGCCGACAGCAAACCCGCCTGTCTGCAAGCTGGATAATTATGGCAAGCTGCAATACAAGCTTGACAAAAAAGATAAAGACAGAAAGAAAAAATCAAAGCCGACCGCGCTCAAGGAACTTCGATTCCATCCGAACACGGACAAGCATGATTTTGATTTCAAAGCAGCTCACCTGGAGGAGTTTCTCCGTAAGGGAAACAGAGTCCGCGCAACCGTCGTCTTTCTCGGACGATCCATTATCTACAAGGATAAAGGTTTCGAGCTTGTTGAGCGTTTGACTGAACGCCTCCAGAACGTCAGCAACCGTGAAGGGGAACCGAAATTCGAGGGAAAAAGGCTGTTTGTTTACTTCGAACCTGACAAGAAAAAAATCGATGCTTACGAGAGACAGCTGGCTAAATCCAGGCAGGAAGAAAATCCTGAATAAACTTTATACATAACCAAACGATACGACCATGCCTAAAATGAAATCCCACCGTGGAGCCTGCAAGCGGTTTAAAAAAACCGCGTCTGGCAGTATTAAACGTGAAAGAATGAACGGGTCGCACAATCTTGAAAAAAAGAACAGGAAAAGAACCCGCCGCATACATCAGTCGACGATGGTCGACAAAACCCAGGAAAAGCAGATTAAACGCATGATCCTGGCCTGATGTCCTTTTTTAACATTAAATAGAGAGTACGATGCCTAGAGCTACAAATGCAGTTGCATCACGCGCAAGAAGAAAAAGAATATTAAAAAAAGCCAAAGGGTACTGGGGTTCAAGGGGCAACATTTTAACCGTCGCCAAGCATGCTGTCGATAAGGCAGAACAGTATGCCTATCGCGACAGAAGGGTGAAAAAAAGAAGTTTCAGATCCCTCTGGATTATGCGTATCAACGCTGCGGCGAGAGAAAACGGTACAAGCTATTCCAGACTGATGGAAGCCATGAACAAGAAAAACATAGACATCAACCGTAAAGCACTCGCGGAAATAGCGGTAAAAGACCCGGCAGCATTCAGCCAGATCGTCAAAACCGCAATGGGTTGAAACAGAACAAAGCAGTACGACGTATATGGAAAACCGCGTAGAAGAGCTACAGCGTGAAATAGACAACTACGCAATAACCTGCACGGATGAACTTGAGGCTTTCCGCCTGAGGTTCATGGTTCGCAAGGGGAGCATAGCAGAGCTTTTCGGCGAATTGAAAGATGCTCCGGCCGAGTCCCGGCCGCGCTATGGTCAACTGCTGAATCAGTTGAAGCAGTCTGCAGACCGCAAATATGATAGCGCCCGGAAACAACTGTCAGCCTTATCGACCGGTGAAAAGCAACGACACAACGACCTGACGCTTCCCGGCAGAAAGCTTTATCAGGGCTCTGAGCATCCTGTACAAAAGGTGCTGGGTGACATGAAACAGATATTCAGGGCAATGGGCTTTACTATTGCGACCGGACCTGAAATTGAGCTTGACAGTTATAATTTCGACATGCTGAACTTTCCGAAAAACCATCCTGCAAGGGATATGCAGGATACGTTTTTTATTACCAGGAAAGAAGGTGAAGACGCTCTGCTCCTCCGCACACATACCTCACCTGTACAGATCAGGGTTATGCTTGACGACAAGCCTCCAATAAGGGTTATCTGTCCGGGCAAGGTTTATCGAAACGAAGCAATCAGCGCTCGAAGCTATTGCGTTTTCCATCAGCTCGAGGGGTTGTATATCGATACAAATGTTTCTTTTGCCGATCTGAAAGCCACCATATTTTCTTTCGCGAAGCAGATGTTTGGCAGCAGTGTCGAACTTCGTTTCAGGCCAAGCTTCTTCCCCTTCACCGAACCTTCTGCAGAAGTTGATGTCACCTGCTACCTTTGCGGAGGCAGTGGCTGCAAAGTCTGCAAGCAGTCGGGATGGCTTGAGATTCTGGGCTGCGGCATGGTACATCCCAACGTACTGAAAAACTGCTCGATCGATCCCGAAAAATACTCGGGCTTTGCTTTTGGCATGGGCGTTGACCGTACAGCTCTTTTACGCTACAAGATTGACGATATACGCCTGCTTTTTGAAAATGATGTAAGAATGCTCGAACAGTTTATGCAATAAAAAAAGCCCCGTGTATTCAGCATGGGGCTTTTCAGTGATATACCATCTCTGCATATCTATTCTAGGAATTTCTCAACCCTGCCGCCCAGCTCTCCATAGCTTCGTTTGCCATCGGATTCGGCGCCTCAAGAAAAGTCACGACAAAAGTACCGTCCATCTCTGCCACACCTATGGAACGGGGACGAACTGACAGGACACAGGGACTGGGCAGTTCTTTTCCGAAACAAAAGAGAATATTTTTTGCATCACGTATCTGATCACTGATTACCCCGCCTTCCATTGATTTCGTATGGCTGTAGTGATCAAATGTTCCAATATACGACACAAACGGATGGGCCTCTATCTTTGACCTGAAATACGCCAGAATCTCATCGACTGAACCATAGGTTGTTTCAGATTTATCGATTTCAAGCGTATAAACCGGATATTTTTCCTGAAATAAGGCTTGCCTCATGATGTTACTCCTAAAATAATTTGTGATATACTTCCTGCAGCTGACTACAACAAGGATAAAATAAAACCATAGTGCGTATTATCGTATGGCAATCGGAACAAATGGACAAAAATACGCACAAAAGGATATAAACAGGAAAGCCGCACTACGTTCGTGTTGTGCGGCTTGTCAAACTTGGGGTCTATGTTTCCGTAAAAAACAGCCTATCCTTCTGCCTCAACGTTGATCTTCAAGGTTGCCGAGACATCCATGAAAAGTTTCACACCTGCTTCATAGTTGCCCAGCTCTTTAATCGGTGCTTCAAGACTTATTTTTCTTTTATCGACAGTTACGCCCTCGCCTTTCAACGCTTCAGCAATATCGCTGGAGGTAACCGTACCAAAAAGCTTGCCCGACTCACCGGCTTTTGCAGATACCTTGAGGGTGATCTGCTGTAGTTTCTCTGCTAATTCACGGGCTGCTGTTCTCTGCTGCTCGATTTTTTTAGCCTGCTGTTTTTTTTCTGTTTCAAGCGCCTTCAAAGCACCTTCAGTTGCCCTGGAAGCTATACCCTGAGGGATTAGATAGTTATTGGCGTAACCGTTTTTTACCTCTACGACTTCACCAGCATCCCCAAGCGTAAACATATCTTTTTTTAAAATGACTTTCACAGCTCTGTTTCCTCGTTCAATAAAGTTTTTCTTTTTCGGGTTGGTTACTTGTACTCATCCGCTACATAAGGAATAATCGAAAGAAATCTTGCCCACTTGATCGAGTGGGTAAGAAGGCTCTGTTCTTTTGCTGACAGTCCGGTGATACGACGGGGTATAATCTTTCCCTGATCATTGATGAACCGTTTCAGTTTCCTTTCGTCACGGTAATCAAAAAAAACAACCTGATTCTTTGATACTTTTTTCTTCGATGCCAGCGCATTACCAATGGATTTGTTCATTGATGCGCTTGTACGTTTCTGTTTCATTATAGCATTACAATTTGTCGTCGTTGTCTCCCGTCAATCGGAAGAAAGATATTTATATTCGTAGACATGACCGGAGTCATTGTCACTGTACCTCTCATCTATGCCCTCATTACCATGACCTTCATCCTCGATAAAACCTGAAGTCTCTTCATCGCCATCGGTCTTCTTGCGCTTGTTAAGGAACTGGATTCTTCTTGCTTTTATTTCAACAACGGTTCGCGAAGATCCGTCCTGAGCTTTCCAGGTCCTGCTCTGCAGTTCACCATCGACGAGAACAGCCGCACTTTTTCTCAGATTATCGCGACAGCTCTCTGCAAGCTTGTTCCAGGCAACAACTCCGACATAACAGACATCTTCCTGCCACTGATGGTTACTGTCCCTGAAACGCCTGTTGCAGGCAATTGAGAAATTCACAACAGGTGTCCCACCTGAGTTTGTCTGCCGAAAAACCGGGTCTTTCGTTAAATTACCGGCGATGATCACGCTGTTGATTTCAGGCATTTTTAAATCCGCCATAACCTATCCTCCGTTTTATCCAAAAGGTATCGATACATGGTTTACTGTAGACATTGAGAGAGGGATATTAATCTTTAGCAGCTGCCGAATCCTGAAGCTGCTCCTCATCAGTCTGATCCTCAGGACTGCCGATCACCACACTGTATTTCTCAACCCTCTTGCGCATTTCCAGCAGGGGAGTGCTCAGGTGCACGATAAGAAAGCGCAGGATATTGTCATCATAGCGGAATGCTTTTTCAATGGCTGCAATGCCTGACGGTTCCCCCTGAAACTCGATATGAGCATAGGAACCGATTGTCTGCTTGTTAATCGGGTAGGCCATTTTTCTTCTCCCGACATCCAGAACATTTGCAATATCGCCGCCGTTTTTGGCGATAACTTTTTTGGCCTCATCCATGGCTGCTGAAATAGCGTCATCTTCAAGCCCGCCATCAATGATTACGGTACATTCGTACAATTTTTTCTTTTCCATAGCGCAAAACAACTTGCAAGAATTACGTTGACTCCTGCACATGGCGGGGATCAGGTATTGCGCCTCCCTGTCCCATGGATTCATGAGAAGCCATGAACACCACGTACAAATTTGAACCTTAAAGGTAAAAGATTCCCGGCTTTTTTCCAACAGGAATAAATCCCCTGTAACACCTGTTATTCTTGCAAAAAAACCTGATCAGTGTATTATAAAACGGCATCATCGAGATCGAGAATGACAGGCGCGTGGTCCGAACTTATTTCATCCAGATCAACCCCTACCTCTCTCACATCCTTTACAAGACCATCGGATAGGTAAAAACAGTCAATTCTCCAACCGAGATTTCTTTGTCGTGCACCCTTCCAGTATGGCCACCAGGTAAACAGATCCTTTTTGCCCGGAAACCGTTCCCTCATGATATCATGCAAGCCGATACCGAGATGCCGGTCGATAGCCGCTCTTTCCTCCACCCTGAGCCCTACCGCTCCAGGCTTGTTCTGAGAATGATGGACATCGAGATCAGTGTGAGCCACATTGATATCACCTGCATGTACCACCTGTCTCCCCTCATCGAGTAATCCCTTGATATAGGCACTCAGGTCTGCGAGATATTCGAGCTTTACTGCATAGTGCGCATCGCCATCACCCCGGGGAACGTACGTGCCTATCACGGTAAGATTTGTAAAATGAACTGCAACGGTCCGGTTTTCCCTGTCAAGGGAGGGTATTTCAAACCGGTATTCACTGTCCCCTCCTTCTTTGAGAAGAAGACCTACCCCACTGTACCCTTTTCTGAACGTTGAGCCGTTCCAATATTTGGCATACCCCTGCAAAGCCGCTATCTCTTCCGGAATAACCCCCTCCTCTGCCTTGAGCTCTTCAAGCACCACAATGTCGGGTTTTTTCCGGTCAAGCCATCCGAGCAGGCTCTCCCTGCGTGCACGGATACCGTTTATGTTCCAGCTTGCTATCTTCATACGATTACATTCATGTTATTCTGTTGCAGTAATCCAGTATTTGTTCAACTACCGACTTTTCCGGTATGTCCATCATGCATTTGAAATGGCCTTTCGGACAACGATCCCTGCCGATATGCGAACAGGGCCTGCAGGATAAATCCGGAACCTCGAAAAGCGAATAGGG
>JANQFD010000096.1 GCA_028278005.1 Chlorobium sp.
GGCTTGATCTGCCGGCGGAATGCGGAGTAGGCCTTGTATATCTTTCCACTTTGGGTATCCTTGCCGGCGACTTCGTTTACAACCTCCTCCGAAAAGGCACGAAGCTGCTCGAGAACCTCGTCAGGAAAAGGCCTCAGGTCGACGTTTTCCTCGTTGACGAGTTTCTGCAGATAGAGGTTGTTCTTGGATTCAAATTCACAGAGCATCCAGTGGTGCACTCTTGCCGCAGCATTGCGCACAATCATCTGCAAATCAGAAGAAAGCTGGGAAAAAGCGTTCCGGTTGATAAAGAATTCAAGGTTGGTGCCCGGCTCATGCCAGCCGGGATAATAGTAATATCGGGCAACCTTGTAAAAACCCATCATGTAGTCGTGATAGGGGCCTATCCATTCGGTGGCATCTATAACGCCGCGTTCAAGGTTTGTGTAGATTTCTCCTCCGGCCGACAATACCGCCGAGCCTCCGGCTTTGGTTATCACTTTGCCCCCAAGTCCGGGTATACGCATTTTCAGGCCTTTCAGGTCGCTGACCGAGTTTATTTCCTTGTTGAACCAGCCGCCCATCTGGATCGCCGTGTTTCCCCCGGGCAGCGGAACAAGATTGAACGGAGCATAGACCTCTTCCCAGAGTTCAAGTCCTCCTCCGCTTATGAGCCATGCATTCATCTGCTGCGGATTCATGCCGAATGGTACGGCAGAAAAAAACTGTGCTGCGGGTACCTTTCCTGCCCAGTAGTACGAGGCGCCATGCCCTATTTCAGCGGTTCCCTGGCTGACTGCATCGAAAGCCTCGAGGGCCGGGACGAGTTCCCCTCCCCCGTAAACCTGAACCTCGAGCCTGCCTTCCGACATCTCGTTAACCCATTGGGCGAATAATTTCGGACCGTCCTGCAAGACCGGCAGTGTCGGCGGCCAGGTTGTAAGCATTTTCCACTTGTGCTTTTTGCCGGTCTGAACGGCAGGAGCATCGGATTGTTCCGAAGAAGGGGCGCTGCACCCTGATGAAAGCAACGGTGCGCCAACGGCAAGCGAGGCAGCTCCGGCCTGCAGAGATCGTTTGAGAAAATCTCTTCTTGATTGGTCCTTCATGGATCGCATGGTTTTATAGTTTGCTCATAACGGAACTTTATAGTATAACATAGTGTAAAAAAAATTTCCTTTTTGAACTCTTGACTCAACTCATGAAAATAGCTGTTTGTATCAACCGGGTGCCGGATACAGGCTCGAGGATAGATGTACGGCAGGGTATCATTGACAGTTCGCGCTTCAATATGGTCATGAATCCATATGATGAATATGCACTTGAAGAGGCTGTCCGGATCAAGGAACAGCATGCGGGCACAACAGTTTCAGCTTTTTCGGCCGGCGGCCGGGATCACTACGACGTGTTGCGCAAGGCTCTGGCAGTGGGGGCCGATGCCGCTTATCTGGTTGAAGGAGGGAATAACGGTGACTCCTATGTTGTCGCGGCATCACTTGGCAAGGCAATCAAAGCGTTGTATTCCGGGCTTCCCGATCTCGTCTTTTGCGGCAGGGAGTCTTCGGACTGCAACCGCGCCCAGGTGCCACTGATGCTTGGGGAGATGCTCGGGATTGCGGCAGTAAGTGCGGTTACAAAACTCGAGCTGCTTGACGGCGAACTGAAAGTCTGGCGTGAAACAGAGGGGGGGATGGAAGAGTATGCGCTTCGTGCTCCCGCGCTGCTTAGTGCTGAAAAAGGGCTGAACATTCCGAGAAAAACAAATATAAAGGCGGTTATGAAGGCAAAAAAACAACCGGTCATTCACCTGGACGGTTCAGTCGAAGAATTGCCGAGAGTCCGCTACGAAGAACTGCAGACGTTAACCCGCGATAGAAAATGCCGTTTCCTTGATACAGAGAAAGAACTTGTCGCATTACTTCATGCAAAAGGGGGGCTATGAATTATGGGCTATTTTGTAATACTCGAACAGAAAGGCGGGGTGGTCAAGAGAGCGTCCCTCGATGTATGGAACAGGGTTCAGCAGTTTGCCCGGACTTCAGGCGAGAAGAGTATTTACGGTCTGATTATCGGGGGTGAGGGTGTGGAAAGGTCGGTTGCCGACTGCGGGGGAGATGGATGCATTTTGGTTGTTGTCGAGCCGGAACTCGAGCACTACATGCCGTCGGCATATACAGATATCATAGCCGGCCATATCAGGGATTGCGGGTCCGATCATGTTTTTATCGCCAATACGGCGATGGGGAAGGATCTGGCTCCGCGCATAGCAATGCGACTTGGCGCCGGACATGTATCGGACTGTATGGTTGAAGTTGGTAAAGACAAGGTGCCGGGAGCATCGACAACCGTTTATTCCGGGAAGGTTTCCGCTCTGGTGAAGGTGTTGACCAGAAAGGCGGTCTACAGCCTCGGTCCGATAGCCGACAGACCTTCGGTTCCATCCGGTGACGGCGTTGAGGTGAAAATGGTCGAGAGTAAGGTGCTGCAACCTTCTGCCTGGAATCCATATCTGAAAGAGATCGTCTATCTAAAAGGAAGAAAAGATATCACCGAGGCGGACATTGTCGTTGCAGGCGGCAGAGGGGTTGGCGGAGCTGAGCATTTTGCGTTGCTCGAATCATTGGCCGATGCACTTGGTGGAACCGTCGGGGCAAGCCGTTCGGCGGTAGATGAAGGGTGGCGCCCGCATTCCGATCAGATAGGTCAGACAGGCAGAAGCGTTGCTCCGAAGCTGTATATTGCCTGCGGGATTTCAGGGGCTGCTCAGCATCTTGCCGGCATTGTTGCCGCCGAGACGATTGTTGCGATCAACCGCGACAGCGAGGCGCCTATATTCAAAGCCGCTGATTACGGGATTGTCGGTGATGTACAGGAAGTCGTACCGAGACTCGAGCATGCTGTTCGTGAAATTGTGCGTGTGAAATGATTTGTACGGTTATATTGTTAGTATGGTTTTGTTGAATAGTATCGCGCGCAGGCAGAGAGGAGCCCGTTATTAAAACATTGCAGGGTTTGGCGGTGAATGCATCGTGATCAGGTTTTTTTTGGCCGGATGTAACAAATTACAGAGAAAAAGGAATACGTATTGAGAGATGGATAAACTTCAGGTTGATATACTCGGGCTTTCGACCAGCCCGCATACGAACGGAGCATATGCGTTGATTCTTTATGAGGTTGAGGGCAAGAGAAAGCTTCCTATCATCATAGGGGGATTCGAGGCCCAGGCAATTGCATTGAAGCTTGAAAACATAAAGCCTCCCCGTCCATTCACTCACGATCTTTTCAAGACAGTGGCTGATACCTTCAGTTTACATGTCAGGGAAGTCTTTATTGATGAACTGCATAATGAGACATTCTATGCCAAGGTTATCTGTGAAATGAATGGCGATACACATGAAATAGATGCGCGGCCCAGCGATGCCATTGCCATAGCCGTGCGTTTCGGGGCGCCTATATTTGTTTCAGAAGAAATTATGAATGAAGCCGGAATAAGAGAGGAGCATCAGGAGGAGGCAGGGGTAACGGAAACAGGTGGGGAGCTTGAGGCCCCGAAAGAGGTCGCAGGCAAAGCCGAATCGTCACTTAACGACATGCAGAAGCTGCTCGAAGACGCGATCAAGCGGGAGGATTATGAGGAGGCGGCACGTCTGAGGGATGAGATCAGCCGCATAAAAGGCAGCTCATAGCAACAATACAGAAGAGACATAATAAAAAAAGGAGGCCGGTAAAGCCTCCTTTTTTAGTGTGCTGGTTTTATCAGAGATTGACTCTCAGACCGAGCAGTCCGCTGTGACTTGAAACGGTAGTGTTTTCATAGCCGAACCAGTTGACATCGTCAAGGGTAAACTCGGTTGTCGAGAAATAACGGTAACGAGCATCGATCATGACGTTGTCGGCTACCGGAAGAGCGAGACCTGCTCCGAGCTGATAAGCAAACGTTGTTGCATGCTCGGTATATTCAGCGCCTCCGATAACATCCGTATACGTGATGTCCTCAAAGGTCACTCTGGCCAGGCCGACGCCTGCGGTGCCAAAAAGCTCGACTCCGCCGAGGTCAATATCGTAGTAGCCGTTTACAAGCAAAGAAAGGACGGTAAGATCCCCTTCCAGAGGACTGGAAACCAGATCGCCTTCATAGAGTACGCTGCCCATATCGCTTGTCTGGAAACCCAGCTCGCCTTCGACACGGTAGTCGCCGTAATCGCAGCCGAATGCTCCGAGAAGGGTTATGCCCGAATCAAAATCAACATCGGCGTCATTGGGAAGCCCGACGTCATAGGCAGGGTCGATAGATATGTCTTCCGGCCATACGATACCGATGCTGCCGCTGGCATATTTGTCTGCGCTGAATGCAGTGGCTGACATCATTACCGCAACCAGGAAAACAGCAAGAAGTGAAAGTGCTTTTTTCATTGTTGCCTCCATTTTTCGTAGGAACTGGTTAGGAAAAGTTGCAAGTAGATAACTAACCTTCGTCATACACCCAGCAAGATACTGTATTTTTTTGTTGATTCACAGAGAAAAGATACGTGATTGTATTCTTTTTCTATTGAGCAAACTGCCCGAAACTGAAGATGAATTTCCAGCCCTGATTATCTTCACCCGGGTTGCTGACGACAGGGTCGAATCCGTAACCGTAATCCAGCCCGACCAGGCCTATGATAGGCAGATAAAGCCTCAATCCAAGTCCGGCCGATTTCTTGAGGTCACTGTAATCGATATCTTCGACTGAACCCCAGAGGTTACCTGCCTCGAAAAACAGAAGCGCGTAAACACTTGCCGAAGGTGAAAGAGAGAGTGGATAGCGGAGTTCCGTCGTGAACTTGGAATAAACGCGCCCGGTGTAGAGATCGGTATCATCGTTGAGCAATCCCAGCGCCCGATCATCATAACCGCGCAGCGGGACGGTGGACAGCGACGAAAGTCCGCTCCCGCCCATGTAGAACGAATCGGTATAGGGGATATAATCGCCTTTACTGAAAGTATCCAGATAACCGTGCTGGGTCGAGAGATTAAGCACAAAATCACCGGTCAGGGGAACGTACCAGCTCGAATGGCCGATGAATTTGTAAAAATCGACGGTTCCGGGCAGCGGTCCGCCTGCAATCTGTGCTGATATCCAGTTTTTACTTCCCCTGCGGGGATAGATTGGATTGTCGATGCTGTTTCTGGTAATTGTTTGCGTGATGGATATCTCGTCAGCCTCATCCGGCTGGTTTTCAGAATCGACAAAGCTGAGCAGTTCACCTTCACTGTGCAGGTATTTCAGTTTCCAGTTGATCGAAAAATAGTCGTCCGGCCACGTCAGACGTCTACCGATGCTTAACGATGCACCCGTCTGGTTCAGCAGGTTGTCGTCGTCGTCATCATCGGTGAAGTTACGCCGGGTTTTAAACACTGAAAAACCGACGGCTGTTGGTGTTCCAAAAGCCCAGGGCTCCGTAAAAGAAAGTGAAAGCGTACGATAGTCTTCATTGCCGAACTGCCACTGGAACGAGAGTTTCTGGCCGTCACCGTGCGGCACAGGATCCCACGATTTTCCGTTGAAAAGATCCCCGAGCGAGAAATTATTGAAGGTCACGCCCAATGCACCGGTAAAACCGATATTGCCGCTGTACCCTATCGACGCGTTGAATGTATCGGTCTGCTTCTCGGTGACGTTGTAGGTTATATCCACCGTCCTGCTTGATTCATCAGGCTGTATATCAGGCCGGGTTGTCTCCGGGTCAAAGTAATTGAGCATCGAGATTTCCCTGATGCTTCGAACAACGTTTTTCCGGCTGAACATGTCTCCCGGAACGGTGCGCAGTTCACGCCGTATAACATGGTCCTTTGTTTTCGTGTTCCCTCTGATATTGATTTTTCCGAGCCTGAACTGTTCTCCCTCAAGCAGTGAGATGTTCAGGTCGAGCGAGTCGGGCAGAACAACCTGTTCCTGCATGGAAGAGCGGAATGCAAGATAGCCGCGGTCAAGGTAGAGCGATGCAACATCGCGGTTATCTTTCGAGAAGTTGAGCTTCTCCTGGATTTTCTTTGCGTTGTAGCGGTCCCCTTTTTGTATGTCGAAAACACTGTTCAGAATTTCGGTCGTCGCGAAATCCTTGGTATTGCCGCTCCAGGTGATGTTTCTGATGTAATAGACCGGACCCTCCTCGAGAAAGATGTCGATGTTCAATCCTTCGCGGTCCTGTGTGTATGAAATCGAATCCCTGACGATTTTAATGTCCCGGAATCCGTTTTCCCGATAAAAATCAACAAGCAGCTTTTTGTCCTCGTTGTATTTCGCCCTGTCCAGCTTGGGTTGGCCGAAGATTTTTTTCCACCAGGCATTCTGGCTGGTTTCCTTGAACACGCCTCTGAGCTTGCCGTCCTTGAAGGCGTTGTTGCCGTGGAACCGGATTTTTTCAATGACAACTTTCGAGTTTTCATCGATAGAAAACACAACTTTTACCCTGTTGTTCTGTAACTGTTCCTCCGAATAGCTTACATCGGCGCGAAGGTAACCTTTTTCTTCGTATGCCCTTCTGATTTTGCTTCTGGCCGTCAGGAGGCTCTGTTGATCGACATGCCTTCCGCTGGAAAGAGCGGTCAGGTTTTCAAGATCCTTGTCTTTCAGCTTGTCGTTGCCCTCGAAAACGATACTGTCAAGCAGCGGCAGTTCCCGGACTGAAAAGAGGAGGTCTATGTTGCTGCCGGATATGTTTTGGTCGACCTCGATATCGCTGAACTTTTTCTTCTTCCAGAGATATTCGATGGTTCTGGGGATTTCGGGTCCCGGAATGGATACGGTGTCGCCTGTCTGAAGAGGAAGACTTTTCAGGAGTTCACTGCTGTTGATGGTCTGCAGGCCGCTGAACGATATGTTGCTGATTGTGTAGGCAGGCGCTTGTTTCCGGTCTGCCGCGGTTTGTGCCGCGAGAGGAAATGCATAGAGTGTCAAAGTGAAAATGAACAGCAAGCAAGAGTAAAGGAGTGTCCGTAATGAGAGTAGTTGTTTCATGGAATTGCGCATCGTTGTTATAACCTGCTTTGTAAAGCTTTCTTCTGTACTATTTGTTCGCTCGTCAGTCCGAAACGGCGTTCACGTTTCTGAAAATCCCTTATTGCATCGTAGAGCTGATTCCGCCGGAAATCAGGCCAGTATGTATCGGTGAAATATATTTCCGAATAGGCACTTTGCCATAAAAGAAAATTACTGATTCGAAATTCGCCGCTGGTTCGTATGAGCAGTTCTGGATCCGGCATTCCGCTTGTAGAAAGGAACGATTCAAGCAACTGTTCATCGATCTGGTCGGCTGCAATACTTCCTTCCGCCGCTTTGCGGCAGAGTGTCCGGCACGCCTGTAAGATATCCCATTTCCCGCTATAACTCAATGCAATACTCAGGGCAAGTCCCGAGTTGTTTTGTGTCAGTTCGATTGTCTCGTCGAGCGTTTTACGGACATTATCCGGCAGTTTGGAAACATTGCCGATGACCTGCAGCCGGACATTGTTGCGGTACAGCGCTTTTGCTTCTTTCTGCAGTACTTTAATCAGCAGCTGCATCAGGGCGGAAATCTCTTTTTCCGGTCTTTTCCAGTTTTCGGTGGAAAAAGTAAACAGGGTAAGATAGTGAATGTCGAGCTGAGCACAGGCTTCCACTATATCTCTTACGGCATCCACACCGGCAATATGTCCCTCGATACGCGTTTTGCCTTGTTGTCTGGCCCACCTCCCGTTGCCGTCCATGATAACTGCGATATGTTCAGGAAGTTCCGAGGATGCTTGCAGATCATGACGGATTTTTTCGTCCAGGGGATCGTTTTCGGACTTGAACCAGCGGGATGTAAACGCAGCAGAAAAATCCATAGTTGGCTCTCGAGACAGTAAGCGTTCGCTCCAATATTACCTTTCACCTGCAGTCTGTCGGGGCGATGCTCACACTTCGGAAATCAGAATATATGAAATTGAATTATATGCAGTTATTTATTATTATACAAGCCAAACGTTAGCCCGCCCACGTACGCCGGGTAACGGTTTTGTGTACATAGAGAGTTAGAACAATTCATTGACTGAGCAGTGCAGTTTTCCTCGTATCAAAATCTTCGAAAAAGGCTTCTCCAACGTGAAACAACCTGTGAGGCGGTTGTGCGCGGTTATCTCGAGCGAATCCGTGACAGTCACGACAAAAATATCTATATAACGGTTTTTTCCGACCGTGCCCTGAACCGGGCGAAAGATCTCGACAGAAAGCTTGAAGAGGGTGCAGAGCCCGGGAAGCTTTTCGGGTTGCCCATGGCAATCAAGGATAATATATCGATCGAAAACGCCCCGCTTACCTGTGCCTCCGGAATACTGGCCAATTATACGGCGGTTTATAATGCTACTGCCGTGGAGCGGCTTCTGGCAGAGGATGCGATTTTTCTCGGCAAGGTCAACATGGATGAGTTTGCCATGGGCAGTTCAAACGAGAACTCCTCTTTCGGGCCGGTTCCAAATCCCTATGATGCATCGAGGGTTCCAGGCGGCAGTTCGGGCGGGTCCGCGGCTGCGGTTGCGTCGGATCTTGCGTTGGTGGCGCTCGGCTCCGATACCGGAGGTTCTGTCAGACAGCCTGCGGGTTTCTGCAATGTTGTAGGTTTGAAGCCCACCTATGGCCGGATCTCGCGTTACGGCCTCGTTGCATTTGGTTCATCGTTTGACCAGATAGGTGTGCTTTCGAAAAATTGTGACGATGCTGCACTTGTGCTGGGGGTTATTGCCGGCAGAGATGCTGCTGATACTACATCGTCTCATCATGCGGTTCCGGATTATGTTTCGGAGATGCAGGCTCTGTCGTTGCGGGGCCTGAAAATCGGAATACCGAAGGAGTACTTTCCCGATACTCTCGATAGCGGGGTTGCCTCGGCAGTCGATAAGTGCCTTGACGGACTCCGGTCGGCAGGCGCCGAGCTTAAAGAGATCACACTTCCTGAAAGTGATTACGCGATTGCGGCATACTATATTCTTACAACGGCGGAAGCATCGTCCAACCTTGCCCGTTTCGATGGTGCGAGATACGGATATCGTTCAAAAGATGCAGAGGATCTGTCAAGTATGTATATCAATTCAAGGACAGAAGGTTTCGGAAGCGAAGTGAAGCGCAGGATTATGCTGGGCACCTATGTGCTTTCAGCCGGTTACTACGATACCTACTATAAAAAGGCCCAGCAGGTCAGAAGAGTTTTTTTGAACCGGTACAAGGATGCACTCAAAGAGGTGGATGTTATAGCCGGTCCCACATCACCTTTTCCTCCTTTCGGGATTGGTGACAAAATGGATGACCCGCTGGAGATGTACCTTGCCGATGTATTCACCGTGCCGGCCAGTATTGCCGGGATCCCCGCAGTGAGTGTGCCTGCGGGATTTGACGATTCGGGACTGCCTGTCGGGCTTCAGCTTATCGGCGATTTTTTTGAAGAGGGTAAACTTCTCGGTGTAGGAATGGCGGTTCAGAAGGCTCTGCATGAGTGATAACCTGCATACAAGGCAAGCTGGCTGGACAGCTTCTCAGTTCCGATACCTGTGGCCAAATGGTGTAAAACAGTTCTGTACATCAACATGATTTTCCATATCAACATAGAAAAGGGTATACAGTATGAGTGTATTAGTAAATAAGGACACCCGTCTTCTTGTTCAGGGTATAACCGGTGGTGAGGGAACATTCCATACATCACAGATTCTTGAATACGGGACGAATGTTGTTGCCGGGGTAACTCCCGGAAAGGGCGGATTACAGTATACGGGAAATGATCGCGACTCGTTTACCCGTCCTGTACCGGTATTCAATACCGTAAAGGAGGCTGTCGATGGTGCCGGTGCGAATGCTTCGGTGATTTTCGTGCCCGCCCCTTTCGCGGCCGATGCTATCATGGAAGCGGCCGATGCAGGTTTGAAGGTGATCATCTGTATTACCGAAGGTATTCCTGTGAACGACATGATGAAAGCATACAATTATGTCCAGGAGAAGGGCGCCGTGCTTGTCGGGCCGAACTGTCCGGGAGTGATAACGCCGGATGAGGCGAAAGTCGGGATCATGCCGGGCTTCATTCACAAAAAAGGTTCTATCGGGGTGGTTTCACGAAGCGGTACACTGACCTACGAGGCGGTACACCAGCTTACGAGAGTAGGTCTGGGGCAGTCGACATGCATCGGCATCGGCGGTGATCCGATAATCGGCACACGTTTTATCGATGCGATAAAGCTTTTTGCGAAAGATGACGAGACTGAAGGGCTTGTCATGATCGGTGAAATTGGCGGAAGCGCCGAAGAAGAGGCCGCCGAATATATTAAAAAGCATTTCAAAAAGCCTGTGGTAGGTTTTATCGCCGGTCGTACCGCACCCCCCGGAAGGCGTATGGGACATGCGGGCGCTATAGTCTCCGGTGGTAAAGGAACGGCCGACGAAAAGATAAAGGCAATGGAAAAGGCAGGTATAAGGGTTGTCGAGAATCCGGCAGATATTGGTGAAACAATGCTCGCTGCATTGGGGAGAGGCTGATTGCGGTGACAAGTAACCAGTGACAGGTGACAAGACAGTATGACGCTGTCACGGGTTTGCCCTGAGAGAATGATAAAAGTCCCATGGGTCCAAGAAGACCTATGGGACTTATTTTTTTGTGCAACGTCCTTGTTTGATTGGCCGGTGACAGGCAATTATCTTTTGCCGACTGAGAACTGAAAACTGAGAACTGATTCCCTCACAGTCCCAGGGTAATGAGATCATGGATATGTATGAGGCCTGAAGGACGATTTTCCTTGTCGCAAACAAGCAGCTGGGTTATCCTGTGCGTTTCGAGAATCTCGAGGCAATGTTTTGCAAGGGTATCTTCAGGGACGGTTTTCGGATCTCTGCTCATCACATCCCCTGCATGTAACGCAAGGAAGTCATTGCCTTTCTGGATGAGCCTGCGCAGGTCGCCGTCGGTGAATATTCCCGAGAGTCTGCCGGAGCTGTCGACGATGCCGCTCACTCCGAAACGCTTTGATGTCATTTCAAGAATCAGATCGGTGACCGGAGCGGTTTCGGCAACGACCGGAAGGGCATCCGACGTTACCATGATATCCGACACTTTCATGGTAAGCCGCCTGCCGAGAGAACCTTTGGGATGGGTTACAGCAAAATCCTGAGGGGTGAAGTTCTTTTCCTGCATCAGGCATATTGCAAGCGCATCACCCATCGCGAGCATTGCGGTTGTCGATGTTGTCGGGGCCAGATCGAAAGGGCAGGCTTCCTGTTCGACAAAAACATCGAGAACAACGTCGGCTTTTTCGGCGAGGTATGACCGTTTGTTGCCGGTGAAGGCGATAATTGAGACCCCGATTTTCCTGAGGGCGGGAAGAATGAAGTTCAGCTCTTCGCTCATACCGCTTTTGGAAAGGCAAATGACGATATCCTCTTGTGAAACGACACCCAGATCACCATGGGCAGCCTCGGCAGGGTGCATGAAAAGGGCTGTTGTTCCGGTTGACGAGAAGGTTGCAGCTATCTTCTGACCGACAATGCCGGACTTTCCCATACCTGATATGATTACTTTGCCCCTGCATTGTCCGAGAAGTTCTACGGCACTGAAGAAATTATGGTCAAGCAGTTCTGCAATACGGTTCAGCGAAGCTGCTTCCTGCAGGATGATCTGCTTTCCTTTGTCGATAATAGCGGTTTTGTTCAGGGATAAGCACATGTGAGTCAACCCGGTTATGTGAAATATTTAAAAAACTACTAAATATTGATATTTTATTTGAATCAGACCGGGAGCCGGAGCTCTCGGGATTTTTCAAGGAAACATATGGACTTATGAGCTGGCTTATCATCATGGCGTTTGCCCTGCCTATCTTATTCGGTCTCCTTTTTATTATGTCCAAGTTTGTTAAGCATATGAAAGAAGAGCAGAATATGGAAATCGAATCAATCAGAGATACTCTGGTTGACGAGAACAATCCGGTCGGTCTGTCGGGAGAAGAGCTCGAAAAACTCAAGCAGCAACAGGCCGAGGCACAAAAACACCTGAGGGAAGTGATCGCCAAGATACCCGTTGAGGAAAAGGATGGCCGTTTTCGTCCCGCGTTCGATAAAATGAAAAAAATCCATGATGATGCGGGTGATGCGACCGATAGTGCCAACGGTGCTGGCCGGGACAAGGTATAGCCATATAACGATAGCTGAAGTGGCATGCTTGACAAGCTGAAGCTTCTGGCAAAGGATACCGTTATCTATGGCTCAAGCACCATTCTTGCCAGGGGACTCAACTATCTGCTGGTCCCTCTTTACGCGAACCTTCTTACAACGTTTGAAAACGGGATTCATGCGCTCATTTATGCGAACATTGCTCTGGCAAACGTGTTGTTCGCTTATGGCATGGAAACCTCCTATCTGAAAGTTGCCTCGGACAATCAAAGGGACGGGGCAGACAGCTCAGGATGTTTTTCTACGGCGGTTATTTCACTTCTGCTTACTTCTACGGCATTGACCGCCTGTATTCTTTTTTTTGCCCCCTCGATTGCCGAGTTGATAGGCTTGTCCGAGAGCCAGAAAGATTTTATCAGGTACGCTGCGGTCATTCTCTGGCTTGATGCCTTGCTGGTGATACCTTTTGCAGAACTTCGACTGAAACGCAGAGCGATCCGTTTCGCTGTTGCCAGGGTTCTCGGTGTGGTGATTGTCGTGATCACTGCGTTTGTGTCGATAATGCAGTTCGATGCCGGTTTACACGGCGCTTTTCTTGCCAATATTGCAGGGTCACTGATCAGTCTTCTTGTCGTCCTGCCGGTTTTCAGGCAGTTCAGAGGCTTTTTTTCTGCCGATACCTTGCGGACAATGCTGAGAATCGGATTGCCTTATGTTCCCACCGGGATCGCGGGTCTTCTCGTTCATCTGATCGACAGAAATGTTCTTATCAGGATGCGTCCGGAAGATATCGAGCGCATCTACGGCTCAGGATACGTTCAGTCGGATATTGTCGGGATCTACGGTCGTGTTGCGGCATTCGGGATTATCATTCAGCTGTTCATACAGGTGTTCCGGTTTGCGTGGCAGCCTTTTTTCCTGCAGCATGCCGGCGAACCCGAGGCAAAAAAACTGTTCCGTCACGTGTTGAGCATTTCAACCGTTTTCGCAATGGTTATCGCGCTTGCCGCAACGTTGTTTGTCCCTGACCTGATACGTCATCACTATCTTGACAGCTTCTATATATTGCCTCCGGCCTACTGGGTGGGACTCTCCATTCTGCCATGGATATTTTTCAGTTACATTTTCGATATGATCGCCACCAACCTCACGGCAGGTATTCTGATTACAGGGAGTACAAGGTATCTGCCGTTAGTAACCTTTGCCGGAGCAGGAGTGACGACTGCAGTGTGTCTTTCCCTTGTACCGGTCATGGGTATGGACGGTGCGGCAATCTCTATTCTTGCCGGTACGGTTGTGATGAGTGTCTGTATGGGATATTTCTCGTTGAAGGTATACCCGAACAGGTATGAGTGGTTGAAACTTCTGCTGCTGTTTTGTGCCGGTATTGTTTTCAGCCGCCTGCCGGCCCTGACAGGGAAACAGGATATATGGTTCGAGATTGTTTTGACGGTTTGTTACCTCGGTGTCATTATGGCGGTGTTCAGGAGTGAAGCCGACTATGTTCTCGGATTGCTGCGTTCAAAGCTGAAAGGCGGCGACGAGCAGTGAGCCGGTTGGCAGTCGTCAATAAGCAGTTGGCAATTGAAGAGACTGCACATCAGCACAGGGTCTCGTTGTGGATTATCCTTGCTGAAGACCGGTGACTGCATGCCTGTTGATCTGTCACTGCCGTTTCCTTCCCTGACCTTTTCCCTTGCCGGGCTTCGGGGATGAGGTGATGTCCAGGAGTTCATATACCTCTTGGGCGGATTTCCTGTTTTCTCGACCGATATGTTCAAGTGTC
>JANQFD010000111.1 GCA_028278005.1 Chlorobium sp.
TCCCTGAAATCAATTTTGCCCCCCCTCTCATTGAAAGCTCTCATCCCGGCAATCCATACGGCGGTTCCCAACGCACCGCATGCACCGCCGCACAAGCCGATCCCACCTGCCAATCCCGATGCC
The DNA here is from genome assembly GCA_028278005.1 of Chlorobium sp. Lineage (GTDB taxonomy): Bacteria > Bacteroidota > Chlorobiia > Chlorobiales > Chlorobiaceae > Prosthecochloris. The sequence continues at coordinate 124 of JANQFD010000111.1, forward strand.
ATGACCACATGGATGTCGGACGCACCCATTTTTCTTGCCAGCATCGCCGAACAGCTTGCCGGTGCGGTTGACGTTGCAGCATGCTTGTCGGAAAAAGCTGCGTTTATCTCATGAAAGGCTACCGGAGCATATCTTGTAGCCATGCGAATGCAGCCTATGGTACCGCCTCTCAAAAGGAAATAGCTGATCATCTGCATATCTGTGGATGTGTTATCCACACCGGTTATGTCGATGCAATTGACAGCGTTGTTTTGAGCACGAAAAGACTCAAAAAGCCTTTTCGCTGCAGCTATCGCCCTGGCTTCGGCTTGTAAACCCGGACCGAAAAGCCTATACGCCTCAGCCCCGGCAACAATGGCTGCCCCCCAGATCATACCACACTGGAAACCACGTTGCAATATGCCGCCGGCGAGCGGCATTGCCGCACGTTCTTCGAGGGTCATCGGGTGATCAAATGCATGGCTCAGAACGTGAAAAAGCGTATCAGAGCATGCCCTCCCACTAAGAAATGCGCCTGCGGTTCCCAGCGACGATATCTTTTTCTGTGCTTTGGCCATCTGGCCTCCTCTTTTTTTCAAACTGCGTGAATCAGTTCTTGTAAGCCCGCTCAACCTGTTTACTTTTGTCCCGCCCTTATGCTTCCCACGCTGCGCCTTGGCACACTGCACGAAAACCGGAACAGCAGAGCAGAAAACTGTAATTTCGCCATCAATGCTGAAATATTCAAGTAAATTCCGACACCCGGATCAACAGCATACTACCAATGCCGTCTAAAAAAAGGTTCACCGGAAGGAAAAGGGCAAAAGGGCCTTTACCCTGAAGAAGGGCCGAGCAGACACAATGCTTTGTTCGAAAGAAGCAAAACGGGCAATCGGCAGGACAGCTATAAGCCCGGATAGAACGTTGACCTGATGCAATACCAGCAGCTAATCCGAATAGGCTCCCCCAGTGTTCTCTCGATAATGATTCATACCGTCAATAATATCAACAGCCAAAACCCGATCTTCCGATAATGGGGGCAAGTCATCTACATCGAAAAAATCAATGCTGGATATTTCAAGGTTATCGCGCGGCTCGCCTCCTGTCACTTCTGCTGTATAAAATAATTTATATAGGCTAACCGGATACTTTGGCGTGTAAGGATGGCGATCCCGGTCTTTAATTGCATAAAGAGAAACTATTTTTATTGTAAATCCGGATTCTTCCAGGACCTCTCGAACGATACCTTCCTTTGGCGATTCATTTTGATCAGCCCATCCACCGGGCAATGTCCATTTTCCGTTTGAACGCTCTTTCACCAAAAGAACACGGCTGTCTTTAATCACACATGCACGCAGATCTACCTTAGGGGTAGCGTAACCTTTTTCCGGGACGAAAAACCTTTCTATTTCCTCAACATTTGAAGTACTGACTTTCGAGTAGAGCAGATTGCTTATTGCAATAAGCCGCTCATACCTTTCCTGATCATACGGATCTCTGGTATAGTATATACCTGTTTGAGCAATTGCCCTGATCTCCTTGATCAATTCATGCATTTTTCTCTGCTGTTTTTCAGAGTCGGCTCAGTCTATGCGCATCTCATAAGGCAGCATGGTCATCCTGTACATCCCGCCCGGATTCCGCTCCAGTTGCATGAGCAGGTCGAGGGTTCGCATCGAACGCTCTGCGATACCGCCTTCGGGCAGCTTCCTGCCGGTGAGGAGCGACGATATTCCGGGGCCGCCGGAGAGAAAGTACTCCATCAACCCCTGAGGTTCAGGATAAAATTTCAACCCGGGAACAACCGCGGAATCAATTCCAGCCATGGACTGAGCCGCACGAAACGCGTCCTGCAAACCCCCGATCCGGTCAACCAGCCCTTTTTTTACGGCAAGCTCGCCCAGCCAGACTCTTCCACCGGCTACAGCCCGAACTTCTTCAGGCTTCATGTTCCTCGACCTGGCCACCTTTCCGATAAAATCTTCGTATATCCATCCGGTTGTCTCCATGAACTTGGCCATCCCTGCTTCATCGAGCGGCTTGAAAACCGTGAAAGCATCGGCATTGTTTCCCCTGGTGAGCACTTCTCGTTTCAAACCTATCTTCTCCTGCAGTCTGCTTATCTCCGGCTTAAGCGCATACACACCGATAGAGCCGGTGACGGTAAGCGGTTCGGCAAAAATGCTGTCCGCTGGAAGCGCTATCATGTAGCCGCCTGAAGCTGCGACACCTGACATCGATGCAACAACGGGCTTTTTCACCCTCGCCGAATCAAGTATCTGGAACATGTTCGCGGAAGCGAGCGCATCGCCTCCCGGGCTGTCTATGCGAAGCACGATCGCCTTGACGCTCTCATCCTGGAGCGCAGCCTCGACCGAGTTTCTGAGGGTCTCCTCATCAAATCCCTGTTCCGTCCCTGCTGTCATGTCCGCGGTCGATCTGACAATCGGACCAGAGGCCGTGATAACGGCAATTTGCTCTTTCTTTGCGGCCTTGTGCGATATGGGAACAGCTGCTTTGTAGCGCAAACCGCTGATCAGTACGTCATCTTCTTCATTGAAACCGGCTGTCTTTTCAAATGACTTCCTGACTCTTTCCTGATACTCCCAGTGTCCGCTGATTTCATCAATCACATTCAGCTTTTTGGCCTCATCTGCCGAAACCACCGTTTTTTCATTGATAATGCTTTCGTAGGTTTGAAGCGGTATCCCCCTCTTTTTTGTCACATAACCGGTATAGGTATCATAGACGCCATCCAGCGTCATCTCGATCCTCTCCCTGAGTTCCGGACTTGCGCCAAGACGAGTAAAGGGTTCTACAGCACTTTTCCATTTCGACCATTGAGCCGCCTGGAACGTTATACCGAGCTTTTCGAGCGTTCCGGTGTAGAAAAGCAGTTCTGCGCGCAATCCGTCGAGCAGAAGGAAATTTCTCCGTTCCCCAATGACCGTATCGCAGGCGGCAGCCAGCCAGACATCCTGATCTCCTGCATTGCGCAGAAAAGCATGCACCGGCTTGCCTTTCTTTCTTGTCCGCTCGATGGCACGCTGAATCTGCTGGATTTTCGCCGACCCGGTTCGAACAGCATTCATATCAAGCAAAATATATCTCACCCGCTCATCCTCTCCCGCCCTGTCAAGCAGGAGAACAATGTCCTGAAGCGACAGCTCTTTCGATGCAGGCTCAAATGGCAGAGAAAAGCCTCTTTCCACACGTTCACTGATATTCCCGGAAAGATCTATTTTCAGTACAAACTCCTCAGGCAACGCCTTTTGAGCCGTAAAGAAACGGTACACACCTACCACCAGAACCATGAAAACAAGCAGTACGACGATGCAACCTATTTTTCCCGCCCCTATCTTCTTTTTTGCCATGTGATTACGTTTTCGTTTAATTCTTGCTCAGCAACGCTTTTTCTCTCAGTACTTTCGGGATCGATAACGGTATCTGATTATTATTTAAACAAATACTCACTGAATCCCGAAACCCGATCCCGACTTGTCGGGACCAACAAAGCTATCGAATCGCGCCACAGGTTTTTCAAGGCACCTTCATTCATAGAGCAAACAGCTCACCATATGACCACTCCCCTCGCACAGCGGTTTCAGCAAGGGTTCAACCGAACGGCACCTGTCCATCGCCTCCGGACAACGGGGATGAAAAGAGCAGCCCTTAGGCATATCCATCGGGCCGGGCAGATCACCCTTGAGAATTATCCTCTCCTTCTTGGTGTCAAGCTCCGGTAACGGGATGGCCGACATCAGCGCTTTGGTGTAAGGATGCTTCGGGTGGTTGTACAGTTCATCCGCATCGGCTATCTCAACGATTTTCCCAAGGTACATGACCGCAACACGATCGGATATATGTTCCACAACGGAAAGGTCATGGGCAATGAACAGGTAGGTCAGCCCGAATTCATGCTGCAGGTCTTTCAGGAGGTTGATGATCTGCGACTGAATGGAAACATCAAGTGCGGAGACCGGCTCGTCGCAGATAATAACCCTGGGATTTACCGCAAGCGCCCTTGCTATTCCGATCCTCTGCCGCTGTCCACCGGAAAACTCGTGAGGATAGCGGTTGAAATAATCACTGCTCAAACCGACAACATCAAGCAGCTCGTAAATCTTCTTTTTCGCATCCTGACGGGACACGACCTTGTGCACAGCCAGAACTTCGTTGAGCATCTGACCGATCGTCATTCTCGGATTGAGAGAACTGAAAGGATCCTGGAAGATCATCTGCATTTCACTGCGCAGGCTCCGGAAATCCCTGTTTTTTATTGTATCGATCGGTTCACCGTCATACCAGATACTACCTTTGACCGGAACTGGCGTAAGCCGAAGCAACGCTCTCCCGAGGGTCGTCTTGCCGCATCCCGACTCCCCTACAAGACCGAGCGTCTCTCCTTTTTTTATATCAAATGAAACCCCGTTAACGGCCCTCACTACGGTTTTTCTTCCGCCTTTTCTGGATGAAAAAGCAACCTCGAGGTCGCGCACTTTCAAGAGCATACCGTTCCGACCCCTGTTGTTTCCGTTCATTTCCAAGCGATGTAACTCTATATTCTCTCAAAATACAATCCGCCTCAAAAACGTCCCTGCATCCTAACAGGTTAATATACAAGACTTTCCAGGCCGAATAACATCCTGGAATGCTTTCAGGCCTGATTCGCTCTGCCTGTTCTTCCTTCTCTTTTCCAGAACCTTCGTTGCAAACGACAACGGTTAACGCTTCCTCGAGGCTTCTTTCTTCATTTCCTTTTCGATCATCTTCTCCGTCACACCCGATCCTCCCGAGAAAACAAAAACCACCATACCATGAAAAAACAAACCGATTCCCCAGCCAAGCAGCGGCCAGGTAGACCAGTTGTAACCGGGCGAAGCCGAGATGTCGATAATGACAAGCGCTGCATTGACAACGAGGTACACTGCAAGATGGATATAAAATCCCAACTTTGCCTCGACTCTTTTCTTCGCCCGCTGATAAGCCTCCTGATTTTCCATGAGTTTTTTCCCAACGTGTTTATTATTAAGCGTTTACTGCACGCCTGTTTAATTATAACGTATTCAGAAAATATTTTGGTTCATCTATACATGGCCAAAACAACCATACGATTCAGCCCTATACGTATCTTATCCATTACAGACAGCTCCGGTTCTGACAGCACTCTTTCCTGCAGCCCGGCAAAAGTCAGCATCTTACCGGCTTCGCAATAATGTTGTAACATGGTCTTGACTAAAGACAGCATTACTGTGATTTTCTTTTCCATATTTTTTCCAGAATAACCGCCTCCCTTACCATTAACTGCATTATAGGTGAAATCCAGGGTTCCTGTAGTTCCTCCCCTGCCATCGTCTTGTAGTTCGATTTTATAGAGTGATGATGATTTTTTATTGTCAAGCCTGAAATGAAGTTTGTAGTCACCTGAATCGTAAACAATCGCTGTCCAGGTGGTTTTTCCCCAAAAGCTGTTTAGCAGGAACGGCGCCGATGACATTTCACTAAAAATTGTTCCAAATTCCACCCTGTCATTTGGACAATGAATCAGGTGACATTTCCAACCCGGTATCCATCTATACTCTTCCACCGGACAGCAAAGTGGAAAAACTCTCTCAACCGGTGCCTTGACATGGACAGGTAATACTATGTTCGCTTTATCTTTCGGCATAACTCAGTCCATGAAATCATCTGTTAAGGGCGCCTCTTTTTATTGTCTTGTCATGAGCCGCTCAAGTGTTTCATCGAGCGATGCCTTTAAAACGGCGGCAACCAGCTCTGCCCGAAAAATCCTTTACTGAAATATCGCAACCCGACATAAACGGCAAGAACGACAAACAGTCTCTTCAGCCATATCTCGGGGATATACTTCTGGGTTTTCGGACCTATCATCGCGCCCATAAAAACGCCAATCATTTCCACCCCCACAAGATCCCAGCTGATAAACGTCTCTTTCACAACTACATAGGAGAAAATACTGGTAACCATGCTCAAGAGAACAGCCAACGCTGACGTCCCCACCACAACAAACATCGGCAGGCCGATCACCATAGTTAAAAACGGCACGTAAAGAAAGCCTCCCCCTATTCCGAGGAACGACGATATCGACGCGATCACCAGACCGCCGGTGACTGCAAGCAGAGGATTAAAACCGAATTCGGTTCCGTAGAAAGAAAACCTCGTTTCCTTCAAACCGAGAGATACAACGCGAACTCCTTCCGAACCGCCTTTTTCAGTCATCAGACGCTCAAATGATCGTGATTCCACATTGGTGTTTTTCCTTGAAGACCGGGCTTTTTCAGTTGTACCGTAGAAGATAACAGCGCCGATGACGAGCACGGCCAGGCCGAAATAACCGATATATTCACCAAGCTGTACTTTCCCCGCTGTCAGCCATGGGATCAGGAAACCACCGGCGACGCTGCCTGCCCCCAGAGCCACTCCCAACGGAACAACAAGCCTCTTCATTCTGTAGAAACTGATGGTGGAAATCAGGGCTGCCAATGCCACCAGATACTGATTTGTTGCACGGATTGAATCCGTTAAAAGCGCGTTGAGTTCGGGACCGGTAAACCTGAAACTGTCGGCATAGCTGCCCAAGCCAAAAAGCGTTAGATGCCCCACTCCTGCCATAATGCCGCCAAAGGCACCAACGGTCGAGAAAATCCATCCGACCCAGACAGCCCAAAAAAAGGCAACAACATAGTTGATTCGAGGCGCTCCCGGTATCCCGGCAAAGCCTTTTTCAGCAAGAGGGTTTATTGTCCCCTCTGTTGAACCTGTCGGTATTCCGGCCACTCTGTCACCGAGTTTTCCTGACACTTCCGCCAGGACATCTGCAGCTTCAATCCGATTCTCTTCAGTGGATCCCTGAAATGAACCGTTCCCTGCAAAAACCACTGTTTTGCCGTTTATAATCAGAAAGCACAGCGCAACAAAAAGATACAAACGCGTATATCCAGTTTTTTCAACCATTGAAAACCCTGTTTATTGCCATGGACGATTCACGGACGCCTGGAATCAGGGGTTATAAGCCGCTTGAGCTCTTTATGAGAGCCATAATAGAATATTGCATTTAAAATGGGTCTATAGAAAAAATACTATGTATATATAGTTACACTACTAAAGGGTACCTCTATTTAATTTATTCCGCGCTTCGATTGCGTCGTTGATCCCGACAGGTCGGGACACTCCGGTTTTGAAGTTTATCCCGATTGTATCGGGTCGCCGTTCGCCTTGCATCCCGATGCAATCGGGACTCATGACAATAAATAGAGGTGCCCTAAAGCCAGTAAACATAGAAAGTCAGGTATGGACGACAGCCATGGTACCGGAACGCTCTACATGGTAGCCACTCCACTCGGCAATCTCGAGGATATTACCGTGCGGGCGACGAGAACGCTGCAATCCGTCGATGCGATTGCATGCGAAGACACTCGAAGGGCTTCCATACTGTTGCGCCATCTGGGAATCAGCGGCAAGAAGCTTGTAAGCTATCATGCTTTCAATGAAACAAAAGCAATCGCCGCCATTATCGGCCTGCTTGAAAAGGGCTGCGATGCAGCTGTCATAACCGATGCCGGCACTCCCTCGATCAGCGATCCGGGTTTTGCGCTTGTCCGTGCCGCAAAAAAACTTCCCGCAAAAGTTATTCCGGTACCCGGTCCAAGCGCTTTGACGGCAGCACTTTCCGTTTGTCCGCTGCCGGTGCATAATTTTTTCTTTGCCGGTTTTCTGCCGCATAAAAAAGGACGGAAAAGCAAACTGGAATTCCTTGCCTCCATTGAAAGCACGGTTGTATTGTATGAATCCCCTCATCGGATAATAAAACTGCTCAAGGAAATAGAAGCGAATTTTCCCGGTTCAGAAGTGTTCATTGGCCGTGAAATCACCAAGCTGCACGAAGAATATCTCTGCGGCACTCCTTCTGAGATGATCGAGCGTTTCGGGGGTGAGAAAACAAGAGGAGAATTTGTTGTCGTTGTTTATCCGAAAGGAAAAAAATAGTCAGTTGGCAGTCTCCAGTGGGCAGTTCTCTGTACTGAGAGAGCAAGCGGTATTCAGTGCGAAAAAGGGGGCACAGTCAAAGATGTTTTCATCTATAAACCAATTCTGAAAAACATGCAGATAATCAATGATCCGGGAGAGATGCAGAAAACAGCGGAAAGCCTCCGTTTGAAGCATCAGTTCATAGCGGTTGTCATGACGATGGGTGCGTTGCATGAGGGGCACCTGAGCCTCATTACTCTTGCAAAGCAAAAAGCAGGCACCGTGATCCTGACAGTCTTCGTGAATCCCCGGCAGTTCAATCCCGGCGAGGATTTTCAT
>JANQFD010000127.1 GCA_028278005.1 Chlorobium sp.
CAACAAAAGTGCCGGCATAAAAAAACTGCTTTCATCGGTAATAAGCTCCTCTCTATAAAAAACCGGGAATCGGCAAAAACTTTTACGAGCAATCAAAAAAATATCCCGTTTTAACAATGCCACCGGTGAGTAGATTCCGGAAACTTTTTTCCTTTCACTCACTTTTGCAAATCACATATTCTCTTTGTAAAGAGAATCGAGTAAGCCTTTCTCCCCCACACATCTCAGGAATCTCTTATATTTATGAGCACCTCTATGTATTGTTATGAACGGTTCGGTTTCTCAAGCCTGCTCTACAGCAGGCCATTTTGGATAATATGAAGAAAGAAACGATATGATTTCCACCCTCAGTTGCAAGGGGCTGAAAAAGATCTACAGCAAACGTGAAGTTGTCAAAAGCTCTACCCTCGAGGTGAAACAGGGTGAGATAGTCGGACTTCTGGGACCCAACGGAGCGGGCAAAACAACGACCTTCTACATGATTGTCGGGCTGGTAAAACCGAACGCGGGAGAGGTATTTCTCGATGATCGGAACATCACTCCCCTTCCGATGTACAAACGGGCGCGACTCGGCATCGGCTATCTTCCCCAGGAAGCTTCGGTGTTCAGAAAAATGACCGTGGAAGAAAACATTCTCAGCGTGCTGGAGTTCGGCCCATTGCCGAAATCGGAAAGGCGGAAGAAAACCGAGGAAATGCTCGAAGACCTTAACATTACCCATATCCGAAAAAGTATGGGCTACGCCCTTTCGGGCGGTGAAAGGCGCCGCACGGAAATAGCCCGGGCTCTTGCGCTCGAACCGAAATTCATTCTGCTTGACGAACCGTTTGCCGGTGTCGATCCGATTGCGGTCGAGGATATCCAGGTAATTGTCGAAGGTCTGGTCAAACGCAATATCGGCGTGCTGGTTACCGACCACAATGTACACGAAACACTCTCCATCACCAACCATGCCTACCTGCTGTTCGACGGCACGATTTTCATGCAGGGCACACCCGAGGAGATTGCAAACAATCCCCAGGCCCGCCAGCTCTATCTGGGCGAAAAGTTCTCTCTCGACCGGTATTGAATTCATAACACGATGATCCCGAAAAAGCTGACCATCATCAACTTCCAGAGTTATGGGGAGGAAGCTCAGGAACTCGACTTTGACCTTTTCAGAATCGCTTGTCTGACCGGAGGCAATGCAGCCGGAAAATCAAGCCTGATTGAAGCTATGGCCTGGTGCATCTGGGGCAAAGGCCGGACCGGAAGAGACGGGCTCATCAATGAAAATGCTGCTGACATGCAGGTTTCGTTCCTGTTCGAAACCAATCGCAGAATCTACCGGATAGTCCGGAAGGCCGCAAGGAAAAAAAACGGAGGGACAACCGAACAGATCGACCTGCACATCCTTAGTCCCGAAGAGGGAACCTACAGCAGCCTCAATGAAAACACGCTGCGGCTTACCCAACAGAAAATCCTGGACCTTGTCGGACTCGATTACGACGCATTTATCAGTTCCTCGTTCATAAGTCAGGGAAAGTCCAACGAATTCAGCCTTAAATCTCCGAAAGAACGCAAGGAGATCCTGGCCCGGATTCTCCGGGTGGACCGTTATGCATTTCTTTCTGAAAAAGCCAGGGAGAAAACAAAAACACTCGGCGACGAGATCAACTACCTTTCAGGGAAAATCAGTTCTCTTTCCGAAGATCTTTCCCATACGGAAAAACTGCGTGCAAATCTCGACAGTATTTCCTCCGAGATAAAAAACGCCGAGAAGCAACTGGCTGACCTGACCGATGCATATGCAATCGTTGACCGGCAACTGATAAAACTGAAAGAGCTGGAGCTTGAAAGCAAGTCACTCAGAAGCCAGCTCGGCGGCATGGATTCACAAAAAAAGGAGCTTGATGTCCGCAGCAAAAAGCTCGGGGAGGAAGAAGCGGATCTGCGAACACTTGTCGACAGCAGGGACACTATCGAACAGAATCTGCGGAAAGCCGACACACTGAAAAAAGAGCTTGCCGAACTGGAGCAGGTAACGAAAACCGTAGAGAAGCTCCGAAGGGAAGGCGTGCGTCTCGAGTCCGCCAGAATGCTGAAAACGGAGAAAGCCGCCCACAGGGCCGAAACCCTCGAATCGGCCCTGCAGACATCCGACACAGCCCTGTCGCGTCTTGAGGAAAAGATAAAGCAGCTGCAGACTGACCGAAAAGCTCTTCTCGAATGGAGCAAAGAAAAAGAGGAACTCGAAACCTCTACCCGTAAGTTCGAAAAGGAACTTACGGAAAAAGACCGCTTCATGCGCTCGCTTTCGCTGGTCGAGAACCGCATAAACACGCTGCTTGAAAACCTTGATGAGATAAAGAAAAAAGGCCTGGAACTGAAAAGCATCGAAGGGACAATCTGTCCGCTCTGTCATTCCACAGTCGACGACGCCCACAAGGAACATGTATTGGAAGAGTACCGAGAGCGGTACCGGAAAATCGAGAATCAGATTGAACACGAAAGATCGGAGAAAACAAGACTCGAAGCCGTGCTGCTCGATCTCGAAAAAAAACAGCATGAGTTCACAACAGGTCAACAGAAACTCCAGGTTCTGCTGCCGAAACTCTCAGTGCTTGCGGAACGGCTGAAACAGCTTGAAGAACTTGAAACGGCATACCTTGAAACCGGAAAAACACGTGAAACTCAGGCCGAGGAACTTCTCAAAATCCGTGACTCTCTCGCGTCGGGAGCCGTGGCTGCCCAGGAGATCCGGCAGCTCGAGGAGATCAACTCGGAAATAGCCTTGCTTGGATACAAACCGGAAGTACACGAAGCTGTAAAAGCCGAACTTGAAACCCTCTCCGATGCCGAAAACCGCTCCGGTGCTCTGAAAATGGCTGCGCAACGGCTTGAAAAACTGACCGCCGAACAGAATGCCTGCAGAAAAGAACTTTCGTCGCTTGAAACAGCACAGCGAAAGTTGACCGGACGCATGGATGACATTGCATCCATGCTTGCAAACAAGCCGGAAATTGAACAGCGGCATGCCGTTTCCGAAAGGGAAAGAAAATCAGCCGAGCAGTCACTGCAACAGCTGCTCGTTTACAGAGAAAGCCTTAAAAAAAGCCTCGATGAACTGAAGGAAAAGCAAAAACAGATAAAATCACTCAAAAAGGAACTTGGCGACAAGGAGGAAAGCAGATACGTTCTCGGCATTCTGCAGGAAGCTTTCGGTATTCAGGGCATACAAAGCCTTCTGATTGAAAATGCCGTTCCCCAGCTCGAAGAACAGGCGAACAGTATACTCGGCAAGCTTTCACAGGATCAGATGACGTTTGAAATCAGGACACAGAAGCAGCGTATCAACAAAAATGTCACTGAAACCCTTGAAATCGCCATCTCGGATGCACAGGGCGAAGTGAGGGATTATGACAGTTTTTCCGGAGGTGAAAAGTTCCGTATAGACCTCTCGCTTCGAATCGCTCTCTCCAAACTGCTTTCCATGCAATCCGGTCACGGAATCAATCTGCTGGTAATCGACGAGGGGTTCGGAACACAGGACGAGGAGGGGCTGGACTGCATTATCGATTCGATACACGGCATTACCGACGAGTTTGAAAAAATCGTACTTATTACCCATCTTGAAAAGCTGAAGGACGCGTTCGAGGTTAAAATCGCAGTATCACGCAAGCCCGAACGCGGCTCGGTTTTCTCACTGGTATCCGGTGAACAGTCGGATTATCCCGAGTTGTCTTTGATCTGAATCAAGCTGTTTTCCAGGGATAACTGAAATACCGTTTGACTGGCTTGCCTGCTGCAGGCTTTTCGAAAGAAACCTTGAATACCCCGGGCAGGTCACGGAACGATCTGCCTGAAAGGCCGGTTTTCACATACTCATGATACAGCCCTATTTGAAAAGATCGATCAACGTATGAATATCCTGCTACTTTATCCAGAGTTTCCGGACACATTCTGGAGTTTCAAACACGCCCTGAAATTCATAAGAAAAAAAGCGTCACTGCCTCCTCTCGGCCTTATTACGGTATCCGCGATGCTGCCGCAACAATGGCAGCGCAAACTTGTCGATCTCAACGTTACAAAGCTGTCGCAACATGATCTCGATTGGGCCGATGTTGCGTTTGTCAGTGCGATGGGCGTCCAGAAAGAGTCTGCGCAACAGGTTATCGAAAGCTGTAAACACGCCGGTCTCAGGATCGTTGCCGGAGGCCCCCTTTTCACTTCCGAGCCTGAATGCTTTCCTGAAGTGGACCACTTCGTACTGAACGAAGCAGAGATCACTCTGGAACCGTTCCTCGCGGATTTTACCAACGGTGCTCCTGAAAAGTACTATCGTTCAGACAGTTTTCCCGATGTCCGTACCTCCCCTGTTCCGCAGTGGGAGCTCCTGGACATGAAAAAGTACGCCTCTATGGCTATCCAGTTCTCGAGAGGCTGCCCGTACCGTTGTGATTTCTGTAATGTCACGACGCTTTTCGGCCATAAAATCAGGACAAAAACAAGCGAACAGATTATTCGTGAGTTGCAGGCCATGTATGAAAAAGGGTGGCGTGAAAGCATTTTCTTCGTGGATGACAATTTTATTGCCCACAAGTCCTACCTGAAAAAGAACCTGCTTCCCAGACTCATCGAGTGGCAGGAGTCGAAAAAAAACACCACCAAGTTTTACACCGAGTGCTCCATTAACATCGCCGACGACCAGGAACTCATGGACCTCATGGTTAAAGCCGGTTTCAACCAGGTCTTCATCGGCATTGAAACACCGAACCATACAGCTCTGGAAGCCTGCGGCAAACAGCACAACACATCGAGGAATATGCTTGAGAACATCAAGCGGATTCAACGTTCAGGGCTGGAAGTACAGGGAGGCTTCATTGTTGGATTCGACACCGATACTCCCTCGATATTCCAGCAGCAGATCGAGTTCATACAGAACAGCGGGATAGTTACCGCCATGGTGGGCCTCCTTCAGGCGCTACCCGGTACGAAACTCTACGAACGGATGAAAAGCGAAGGTAGACTCCTGAAAAGCTCAACAGGTGACAACGTTGATAACACGACAAACATAGTCCCGAAGATGGATGTCGAAACGCTGCGCTCAGGATACAGGGAAATGATGCATTACCTCTATTCGCCAAAAAATTACTACCAGCGGATTAAAACACTGTTGCTCGAATACCAGCCGCCGAAATTCAGAACACGCATACGGCCGGATATGCTGGTGGCCTTGTTCCGGTCGATGATCGTTCTCGGTATCGTTGGAAGCGAACGGCTCCAGTACTGGAAGATGCTCCTCTGGACCATATTCAGACAACATCAGTCTCTCTCTCTTGCCGTCACCCTGTCCATATACGGCCATCATTTCCGGAAAGTCTGCATGCTTCACCTTAAAACCGAAAAACAGCATGCAACCTCCCCGGTATAAATAAATGCCATTCTCCAACCCTTCATGATATCCGACAATTTTCTTTTCCGGTCTGATGGCGGTTTCATACGGATTCCTGTCTGGGGTCATATTCCTCTTGACAGACCTCTCAAAAAAATACTTGCCCACCCGGCTTTTCTCAGGCTCAAAGGCATCCGCCAGCTCTCATTCTCCCAGCAGGTATACCCCGGTGCGAATCA
>JANQFD010000135.1 GCA_028278005.1 Chlorobium sp.
GCTGCAACACAGTAGTTCCACGAGCATCTTGTGCTTTTCCGAAAGGACGACCGAACCATGTTGCAGGATGACATCACCGGAACGGTGTTGGGCGGAACCTACGAGTTTTCTCCCTTTCACCTGAAGCTCGTTTCTTGCAGATGCCGTAAAGCAGCTTGCCGATTCAGTAGAGTTGTATCGCCTTCGTATATCCGGAGTTGTGCGGCAGAATTCGGTTTGAATGCCGAAAGCGCTGAGCGCCCCGCGAATGGTCTCGTGAACCATTGCATAGATCTCGGCATTTCCAAGACGGGTCTCGGCCAGTAAAGAATAGGTGAATTCATCGATGTGAAGTACGGCTCTCCCGCCGGTCGGCCTTCTTACAATATCTATGTCATGTCTCCTGCAAGATTCTTCATCAATTTCTTCGGCACGCTGACTGTGTCCCAGGGATACAGCCGGGGGAGCCCAGGTATAAAAACGCCACAGCATGCTGCTGCAGCCGAATTTTTTTTGAAACCTGCCGGTTTTGAAAAGTTCGAAAACAGCCTTGTCAAAAGCCATATTCCAGGCACCGTCATGCACACCTGTTGAAACTGCATATGCTGAAGAATATGAAGATACCATAGTGTTCTGATGGTATGTTGCTGAAAAGGTTTCAGCGCATGCTCGGCAATCGCTTCACGCAGAGGTTTTTGAACACTCGCGGTAACATGCCGGTAACGACTTCTCTTTAAACAAGCTGCATACCCAAAGATATAGAGAATATCGATTCGGGGGGACATTCTTTTTGTTATTTTGAAAAGCTAAGATTTACCATGTTAACAGGCTCAATCGGGGGAAATGATCAATGGGTAACAACGGCGGCAAAAAACTTCCACATGTTACAACACGGAGACTTCTTGAAATGAAGGCGCAAGGTGAAAAGATTGCCATGCTGACTGCGTACGACTATACGACAGCCAGAATTCTTGATCGTTCGGGCATTGATGTTATACTTGTCGGCGATTCCGCAAGCAATGTTTTTTCGGGGCATGATACGACACTTCCGATAACCATAGAAGAGATGATCTACCACACAAAGGCAGTTGTTCGAGGTGTTCAGGCAGAGTCGAGCCGGGCAATGGTGGTTATTGATATGCCTTTCATGAGCTATCAGCTTTCGAGTGAAGAGGCATTGCGCAATGCCGGGAAGATCATGAAGGACAATGAATGCGATGCCGTGAAAATGGAAGGGGGGAAAGTGATTGTCGATACAGTGAAACGTATAACCGACGTAGGCATTCCGGTTATGGGGCATCTTGGTCTTACACCGCAATCAATCTACAAGTTCGGCAGCTACAAGGTAAGGGCAAGGGAGGAAAAAGAGGCGGAAGAACTCCTGAGAGATGCTGCTTTGCTTGAGAAAGCCGGAGCTTTTGCGGTGGTGCTTGAAAAAATCCCTGCCGACCTTGCGGCGGAAGTGACCCGTTCTTTATCAATACCGACAATTGGTATCGGGGCCGGGAACGTTTGCGACGGTCAGGTTCTGGTTATCAATGACATGCTCGGTCTCAATACTGAATTTCATCCGCGTTTTGTCAGAAGGTATGCCGAGCTCTACAGTGTTGTGAAAGATGCGGTGAGCCTCTATGTCGATGATGTAAAGAAAGGAACGTTTCCTTCTGAAGACGAGAGTTATTGAAAAACCTGACTGAAAAGATGATTGTAAAAGACACCCGGAAGGTTTTACTTTACGACTCAAAACAAAGAGGTAAGCTTGAGTCAAGGTTATGAAAGACGATAAAAGAAATGACGAGACAGGGGAGCGGAAACCTTCAATACCATTAGTTTCCAGGACTGTTGTTCCTTCCGTTTTTTCGGTGATGAATATGGTCTGCGGATATGTCGCTATTGTCATGTCGGGAGCGGATCAATTTGTGGCAGCCGGGTGGTTCATCATACTGGCGGCGTTTTTTGATACCTTTGACGGTTTTGTGGCGAGGATGACAAACGCAGCGTCGAAGTTCGGTATAGAACTTGATTCTTTGTCTGATCTGGTTTCTTTCGGTGCCGCACCGGCATACCTGGTTTACAAGTTCGGCCTGGAAGATACGGGGGCTGTGGTCGGGGTTATTCTTAGTTCCATGCTCGTCGTAGGGAGTGGTCTGAGGCTCGCGAGGTTCAATATCGGGGTGCTGGGCTACCGGAAAGACTCTTTTTCAGGACTTCCAACACCTGCACAGGCATTGACCGTTGCCGGTTTTGTGTTGTGGATGAGCGCTGAACAGGTTTTGAGCCAGTATCAGCTGCAGAACACATTGGCATTGCTTACTGTTGTTCTGGCTGTTCTTATGGTCAGCAGGGTACATTATTCGGCCCTGCCGAAACCCACAATGGATACCGTCAGAGAGAGGCCGGTACAGACAGTATTCTACATCGCAGTCTTTTTTTGTGTGCTTATCTATCAGGCAAAGGCATTATTTGTTGCCATGTTATTGTATATTCTGCTGGGTGTTCTGAAATCTCTCTCACTGTTTTTCAGGGAGCTTGTTTTTCAGAGATAAAGCGTAGGGCTGTTGCTCTCTCGAACTGTTTACATGTTGCGCAGTTTGACGGGACAATCCCGCTATGGGGATATAGTATATCTGACTGTTATTATTAAACTTGCTATTATTGAAACATCCCGACAAGTCGGGACGCTCAGTTCAGGAGGAATAACGACTATGGCTTACAAGGCAAAAATCAGGGTCACTCTCCGGCCATCTATCCTGGATGTTCAGGGAAAAGCCGTACACCATGCTCTTGAAAATCTCGGGTACTCAACTGTTGATTCGGCAAGAATCGGCAAGTACATAGAAGTGACGATTAATGAGGATGATGCCCATAGTGCTGAGCGTATCGGCAGCGAGATTTGCCGGAAGCTTCTGGCAAATCCGGTGATGGAGGATTATGACATCGAACTGGAAAAAATCAACGAAAGGGGCTGAGTATGGACAGTGTGACCATGGGCATTGTTGTTTTTCCCGGTTCTAACTGTGATCATGATACAGAGTTTGCGGCAGGATCTTTTGCCGGGGTGAAAACCAGAATGTTGTGGCATAAAGAACATGACCTTCAGGGAAGTGACGTTGTTATTCTCCCGGGAGGGTTTTCTTACGGGGATTATCTCAGGGCAGGGTCGATAGCCAAGTTTTCCCCGATTATGAGGGAGGTGATTGCATTTGCCCGTAACGGTTATCCGGTGCTTGGTATCTGTAACGGTTTTCAGGTACTGCTTGAATGCGGCCTGCTCGAGGGTGCGTTATCAAGAAACCGTGAGAAGAAATTTATCTGTCGGCACATGCATGTAAAGGTTGTTAACAACCGCACCGTGTTCACCTCTCTGTATGATGAAAACGAAGTGATCAGTCTTCCTGTTGCTCACGGTGAGGGTAACTACTATGCTCCGGAAGAGACGATAAACAGCCTGGAAGAACATGATCAGATTGTCTTCAGGTACAGCGATGCGGATGGCAGGATAACCGATGAGGCAAACCTCAACGGTTCGGTCTCGGCGATTGCCGGTATCGCGAACAGGGAGAAAAACGTTCTCGGTCTTATGCCCCATCCTGAAAGGGCCAGCGAAGCGGTCCTTGGATCGAATGATGGCGCCAGGATGTTCAGCGGTCTTGTCGAACAGATATTGTGCCGGGCATGAGTCGTCGCTTTCTACTTTCCGCACTAAACCGACCGATAAATAGTGAAGCATAAGGTTCAGCTGTTTTCGTGGCTACTGTTTGATTTTGCGAACACATCATTCAGTGTCATGATGGTGACTTTTGCTTTTCCTCTTTACTTCAAGAATGTCATATGCAGGGGGGAACCTGCAGGGGATGCACTTTGGGGGGCAAGTCTGAGTGTTTCCATGCTGATAGTTGCGCTCGTTTCTCCTGTACTGGGTGCTGCAGCAGATTTCTCGGGCAGGAGGAAAAGGTTTCTTTTTGCATTCACACTGCTTTCCATTACTGCAACCGCATTGCTCGGATTTACAGGACCGGGATACGCTTTGCTTGCGGCAGGACTTTTCATCCTGGCAAATACGGGTTTTGAAGGAGGTCTTGTGTTTTATGACGCGTATCTTCCCGAAATCGCATCCGAAAGGAGTATAGGAAGGGTATCCGGTTACGGTTTTGCCATGGGGTATGTAGGCGCGTTGACTATTCTTCTGCTTCTTTTTCCTTTGCTGCAGGGCGGCATTAATCCGGAAAACAGTCCAAACGTTACTCTCAGCTTTTTCCTCGTGGCGCTTTTCTTTGCGGTTTTCTCTGCACCTGTCTTTCTGGCTTTGAAGGATGAGAAAAAAAAGCCCGTGAAAACGCACTACCTGGGTAAATCCATCAGGGAGGTCAGATATACGATATTGCATATCATGAACTATCCCGATCTTGCCCGTTTCCTTCTGGCGTTTTTCTTTTATAACGATGCTATTCTTACCGTTATAGCGTTCTCTTCGATCTATGCCCAAAACACGCTTGGTTTCACAACTACCGAACTGATTGCGTTTTTTATGATCGTACAGACAACAGCGATTCTGGGCTCAATAGTGTTCGGGATTCTGACCGACAGAATCGGCCCGAAAAGAACTATCGTGCTGACGCTCTGTATCTGGTGCGTGGTGATTACCATGGCAATCCTTACAAAAGACAAACTGTTTTTCTACTATACAGGTTTGCTCGCAGGGCTTTCGATGGGTTCTTCGCAGGCGGCATCACGTTCAATGATGGCTAAGCTTACACCGAAAAAACACGTAACCGAGTTTTTCGGTTTTTATGACGGAACGTTCGGAAAGGCTTCGGCAATCGCGGGTCCGGTGATTTTTGGCGTTATTTCCGCACAGGCCGGTGACCAGAGGATCGCCCTTGCTTCGCTTCTGTTTTTTTTCGGCATCGGGCTTTTCCTCATACTCGGGGTCAGCACCCGTCAGACCCACCGTTCAGGGGGCAATGTATCGGATGGCAGGGATTATTCCTGAAAAACCTTTAGATTTTACCTTACAGTGCTTTCCGGTTCAGGCAACCCTACGGCGTATGGATGGATCCAACAGAGGTATAGCTGGTTATCTTTCAGATAAAACAACGGGCTACTGGAACTTTATCCGTTCGTTTCTGCCGTTTATGCTGAGGAACTTCATGCAGGACCGTGTTTTTCTGAGTGCCGGTTCTCTTGCTTTCCAGACCCTTCTTTCGCTGGTGCCGCTTATGGCGGTTGTTTTGTCGGTGTTAAGTGTCTCTCCTGTATTCGAGAACTTCAACCGGTATGTCGAGGATTTTATCCTGCAGAATTTCGTGCCCGCTTCGGGAGAGATGCTGAAAGGGTACCTCCAGCAGTTTATCAGCAATACATCGACTGTTCCGACAATCGGAGGGATGTTTCTGTTTATTATAGCCTTGTTTCTCATTTCCACAATCGACCATACTATCAACCAGATATGGGATGTTCGTGCTCCCAGGAAATTTCTCCAGGGTTTCACCCTATACTGGACGGTGCTTACTCTCGGGCCCATTATCATTGGTACAGGACTGGTGGCAAGTTCATACGTCTGGTATACGGTGTTTACCGAAGGTCCTCTCCTTGAAATGCGAACCCGTATCTTATCCTATCTTCCTCTCGTCAATTCCTTTCTGGCTTTTTTTCTGCTTTACATGCTTGTTCCCAATCGGAGAGTGCGGTTCCTGCATGCAGCTTCAGGCGCTTTTCTTGCGACGGTCCTTTTTGAGTTGTCCAAGAAATGGTTTTCGTTTTATGTGACGACTTTTGCAACATTCGAACATATCTACGGAGCTTTGTCGGTTATTCCCCTCCTTTTTTTCTGGATATATCTTATCTGGGTCGTTGCTCTTACAGGGGCGGAATTCGTGTATTGTCTCGGTGCGATGCAATCGGTCACAAAACCGCGGAAGGCATTCGCTCCTCTTAAAGGAATGCAGGATGTGCTTGACATTATGGAATATATATGGCAGAGACAGCAGTCGGGGATCTGTGTCAACCTCAGGAAACATGCCATTGCAGGGGAAGGTATTGACAGCCGCCGGCTGAGGGAAATTGTGGCTGTTCTCATAGAAAACAATCTTATTCATGTTACCGCAGACGGAGGGCTTGCGTTAAGCGGAGATATTCATAATCTTACACTTTACGATCTCTATACGATCTTGCCTCCGGAGATCAGCAACAGCAATGAGGAAAACGGTCATGATGTCGGGAGCAACGTCAATCTGGCCGAGCTTGAAAAGCACATAGTGCACTGTCTTAAGGAGAATATGAATGAACCGGTTGCTGCTTTTTTTGTAGAGGAAGAGTCACAGGACAAAGATCGTAAGAGGGGATCAGCCGGCAATTGATTGAATAGAAGAAATAGTTTATGCATCTCTTCCGGAGGGAAAATGACGATCATCGACTACAGTAGGTCCTGGAGCAGGCAATCAAGGGAATAATGAGTTATCAGGTTATAGCACGAAAATACAGGCCGAAAAGATTTGCCGATATAACGGCTCAGGAGCACATCACCCGTACCATCCAGAACTCGCTGCGATTGGGCAGGGTCGGGCATGGATACATTTTTTCCGGTCTTCGCGGGGTAGGGAAGACAACTGCTGCAAGGGTTTTTGCAAAGGCGGTTAACTGCAGCAGGATGATCGGGGATCCCGATTATCTCAAGGAAATAACAGAGCCCTGTAACGAGTGTGAAAGCTGTCGGGACTTCGAGGAGGGTACAAGCCTCAATATTTCGGAATTCGATGCAGCATCCAACAACAGCGTCGATGATATCCGGCTCCTGAGGGACAATGTGCGCTACGGACCTCAGAAAGGACGTTACAGGGTGTACATCATCGACGAGGTTCATATGCTTTCGACAGCAGCGTTCAACGCTTTTCTCAAGACGCTCGAAGAACCCCCGGCCCATGCCATTTTTATCTTCGCGACCACTGAGCTGCACAAGATCCCTGCAACAATATCGTCGCGCTGTCAACAGTTTAACTTCAAGCGTATTCCCCTTGAAGAGATAGAGGGGCAGCTGCACTCTATCTGTGAAGCCGAGCAAATCAAAGTCGATAACGACGCATTGCAGCTTATCGGCAGGAAAGCGCAGGGATCAATGCGCGATGCCCAGAGTATTCTCGATCAGGTTATTGCGTTTGCTATCGAGCAGGAGGATGATCGAACCATTCATTACGAAAAGGTTGCTGAACTGCTGAACTATATTGACGACGAACAGTTTTTCGAGGTTACCGATGCGGCGGCTGAAAACGATCCGAAGAAAATGCTCGATGTTGCCCGGTTTGTTATCGAAAATGGATACGATGAGCAGGATTTTCTCGAGAAACTCATCGAGCATCTCCGGAACTTTCTGGTTGTCTATAACCTTCGTTCAACCAGACTGATCGAGCGGCCTGAACAGGTCAAGGAACGGTATCAGCGTGATGCTTCCCGTTTTGATTCCTCGATCATAATGCAGATGACCGATCTTCTCCTGCAGGCTCAGAAAGAACTCAAGTTTCAGTTTGAATACCAGTTCCGTTTCGAGCTTGTTCTGCTTAAGCTAATCGGGATTGTCCATCCCGTCGGATCACTGTCTTCAACCGAAGGCGAAGGCGAGACTCCTGAAAAAAAAAAGCCTCTGATAAAAAACTGACCGGCCCTCCTCCTTCGCTGACTTCCCGTCCGTCACCTCAAATTAAGCCTGATACTACTGCATCGACCATCCTCGAAAAGAATGTTTTGCCGGTGAATCGCGAAAGCCAATCAGAGCCGGCGGTCTCTTCGGGATCGCTTGATTTTGCTTCCTGGCAGGACAAATTCTCTAAATTCGCCAAAAGTGAAAAGCGGCATTCGACAACTCCGGTTTCCGGAAAGACCGTTGACAATCCCGCGGGGTCACTCTCTTTTGACGGAGTTGCCGAGGTACAGAAATTCAGGGTAGAGTGGAAACAGTTTCTCGATGCGCTCCTGAAGAAAAACAACAAGGTGATGGTTACGCATCTGCGTTCATGTGAGCTGGAATCATTCTCAAACGGTGTTCTTCACCTGAGCAGCTCCAGGAAATTTTCTTACGAAGAACTGCGGCATGATGCAGGATTTCTTCGGAATGAGCTGGAAGAGTTCTACGGTTTGCCGCTCAAGCTGCATGTCAGCTATGACGAGGCAAAAGATGCCAGTACAAAGGAACAGACGATTTTCACGCTGTTCAGGGAGCTTTCGGAAAGCAATGAGATCGTTAAATTTCTGATAAGGGAATTCGGGGGAGAACTTCTCTATTAGCATGTCGGCAGAGCGTTTCCATAATCCTCAAAAATTCATCATATTCAGGTCTTTCACTATTTCAACCACGATCTACCCAATACCATGAATGCAGCTGCAGGAACCACGGATACTTTGCAGAATCGTTTTCGGGCCCATAATTGCGGGCGTTTAGATACAGAATATGAAAACAGAAAGGTACAATTAGCCGGGTGGATTCATAGAAAGCGGGATCACGGCGGACTGATCTTTATCGATCTCAGGGATCACACCGGTATTTGTCAGCTGATCATTCAGCCGGAAAAAGCCGAGCTTTTCAGCATGGCGGAGAAACTTCATGTTGAATCCGTACTCTGTGTCGAGGGTACAGTTGTCCGGCGCTCTGAAGAAACAATCAATCCCCGCCTTGCTTCCGGGGAGATAGAGGTGATTCTGGATGCGATGAGGGTGGAAAGCAAGTCGGCGCCACTGCCTTTTCCGGTTGCTGACGAGATACAAACTTCGGAGGAGCTTCGTCTTACATACCGTTTTCTTGATCTGCGTCGCGAGAAAATCCACCAGAACATACAATTCCGCAGCAGCCTGATAAGCGAGGTTCGGCGTTATCTCGAAAAACACGGGTTTATGGAGATACAAACCCCGATTCTCACTTCGAGCTCGCCGGAAGGAGCAAGAGACTTCCTTGTGCCAAGTCGTCTGCATCCGGGCAAATTCTATGCATTGCCCCAGGCTCCCCAGCAGTTCAAGCAGCTTTTGATGGTTTCGGGATTCCCCCGGTATTTCCAGATAGCGCCATGTTTCCGTGACGAGGACGCCCGTGCGGACAGAAGTCCGGGAGAGTTCTACCAGATCGATATGGAGATGGCATTTATTGAACAGGATGATCTGTTCGGTATCCTTGAAGGGATGTTCAAGCATCTGACGGAAACAATGAGCAGCAAGCGTATTACCCGGTTTCCCTTCCCCAGAATAAGCTATCGCGATGTGATGAACCGTTACGGATCCGATAAACCTGACCTTCGCATGCCGCTTGAGCTTCAGGATGTCACCGATCTTTTTGTCAATTCAGCATTCAAGGTATTTGCCGGTAATACCAGAGAGGGGAACTGCATCAAGGCGATGGTGCTCAAGGGTCGCGGCAATGAATCCCGCCAGTTCTATGACAAGGCGGAAAAGAGAGCGAAAGAACTCGGCTCGGCAGGTCTTGCCTACATTCAGTACAAGGAAGAAGGCCCGAAAGGCCCGATCGTCAAGTTTCTTTCTGATGACGAAATGATCACGTTAAAAGAGCGTTTGCAGATCGAAAACGGTGATGTTGTGTTTTTCGGGGCAGGCAAGTGGGAGCGTACCTGCAAGATTATGGGCGGGATGCGGGAATATTTCTCTGACCTCTTTGAGCTTGACCAGGATGAACTGTCTTTCTGCTGGATTGTTGATTTTCCCATGTACGAGTTTGATGAGACTGAAAAGAAAATCGAGTTTTCCCACAACCCCTTCTCCATGCCGCAGGGAGAGATGGAGGCGCTTGAAACCATGAACCCGCTCGATATCCTGGCCTACCAGTATGACATTGTATGTAACGGTATCGAGCTGTCGAGCGGCGCGATAAGGAATCACAATCCGGACATCATGTACAAGGCATTCGAAATTGCCGGATATGATAAGTCGGAAGTCGACAAACGGTTCGGTCATATGATAGAGGCATTTAAAATGGGAGCACCACCTCATGGCGGCATTGCTCCCGGCCTTGACCGTCTTGTGATGATTCTGCGTGACGAGCAGAACATCCGTGAAGTCATTGCTTTTCCGATGAACCAGCAGGCCGAAGACCTCATGATGGCTGCTCCGGCAGAAGTATCACCGCGACAGCTTCGCGAACTGAACCTGAAACTCGATGTGAAGGAGGAAAAAGAGAGTGACAAGTGACGAGAGACGAGAGAAGTGTGCGTTGTTTTGTTTGTTGATAAAAGGGTCATGATTGATGAATACAGAAAAGCCGCGTACATTACATTTCTTGCGCGGCTTTTTCTATGTATTGCTTTACCAGAAGAAGAGGTTAATGAACGAACGTGAGGTAATAACCTGGCTGCTTCAGGGGGATGTATCCATACGATACCAGGTGTATCGTGATCTGTATCACTCCGATCGAAAACAATTGCAGGAAAGAACAGCCCGTGAGGGTTGGGGAGAGCGTTTTCTTTCTTTTCGCAATGAGAGCGAGCACTGGGGGCGAGGGTTTTACCAGCCCAAGTGGATATCGTCGCATTACACAATTCTTGATCTGAAGAATCTCGGTATCTCCCGGAATACCCTGGAGGTATACCGGACACTATCGAACGTGCTGCGGGAGCTTAAAGGTCCGGATGGCGGTATATATCCGATCGGAACTGACAAAAAAAGTGATGTCTGCGTCAATGGCATGTTTTTAAACTATGCCGCTTATTTCGGTATGGAAGAAAAAGCGCTGTGTTCGATTGTTGATTTTCTGATCGCTGAACACATGGCCGATGGCGGTTTCAATTGCAACTCCAACACAAAAGGGGCGATACACAGCTCGATGCACTCGACGATTTCGGTCACAGAGGGAATTCGGGAGTACATACGTAATGGCTACGGATACAGGCTTCGGGAGCTGCAGGATGCGGAGCTGAAAGCAAGAGAGTTTTTGCTGCAGCACAAGTTGTTTCGATCCGATCGAACAGGCGAAGTGATAGACAGGAAGATGCTGATGCTTTCCTATCCGTCACGATGGAGATACGATATACTGCGTGCGCTGGACTATTTCCGCCTTGCAGGTGCGCCGTATGATGCCCGAATGGAAGATGCGATAACGGTGCTGCAGAACAAGCGCAGGAAGGACAACCTGTGGCCGGTTCAGGCGAAACATCCCGGACAAACGCATTTCGATATGGAGAAAACCGGTGAGCCGAGCCGCTGGAACAC
>JANQFD010000012.1 GCA_028278005.1 Chlorobium sp.
TGCCTGTTCGAACAGCCGTTTCATATGCCGGTTCTGTGTCGGGACGGAATTTTCGGCTGAGCGCAATGCCGAGACCTGCGCCGGCACAAAATATGAGAAAAAGCAGCGCGAAGAACGACGGTTCCATGCATACCCCTTACCTGATAGTGAAAAGAACATGTTACAAAAAAATACGATAGGTTCGAGGCGGCATAATGTTCAGACAATCCTGTCCGGGTCGCTGGTATCGGGCATTTCCCCCTTGTAGCCGAAGAAAAACTTGAGAAGCCCGACAAGCGTTCCGGACTGTTTGCGGACATACCACTGATCGGCAGCTCTTCGATTGCCCAGGGCATAGGTAGGATAGGGGTGGATGGTGTCGGACATCCGGCGAAGGGTAACGCCGTTTCTCATCGCCAGGGCGAATTCTGCAATCAGGTCTCCGGCGCGTGCGCCGAGTATGTCCACACCGAAAATTTTTCCGTCGAAACCGGCGGCATAGACCCGTATCCAGCCATCGGTATCATTGTCGGTTATCGCCCTGTCTATTCTGCTGAATGGAAAGCGGTAGAGGTCGTAGTCTGCATTTCTTTTTTTCAGGGATTCTTCCGTTTCCCCGACATGCGCCATTTCAGGATCGGTATAGGTGCACCAGGGAGTGTGTTTATCGTCAATTTTCATGGGAAGGTGCGTCAGCATTTTGCTGGCAGCAACTTTTGCCATATGCTCGGCAACATGGGTGAACTGCATGCCTCCTGCAACGTCTCCGCAGGCATAGATATGCGGACGGGATGTCTGGCAGCTTTCGTTGACCCTGATCCCGCGTTCATGGGTGTCAATTCCTGCTGCTTCGAGGTTCAGTGTTTCAATGTTCGCCTGTCTGCCTGAAGCGATAAGCAGGCTGTCACCTTCGATGGTGAATGTCTCCCTCGTTTTTCTGTTTTCCGCCGTCACCAGGATAGCGTTTCCTTTTTTCTCAACCTTGCGGACAGCTGTTCCGAGCCTGAAATGAACACCTTCCCCGGCCAGACATTCATGCAGGACCGATGTCAGTTCGGGGTGGTCTTTTGCAAGGATCCGTTCCCCATAATCAAAAACGGTAACATGCGATCCCAATCGCGCAAATGCCTGGCCCATTTCGACGCCGATAGGCCCGGCACCGACGACAAGCAATCTTGCGGGCTGCTTGTCAAGAGAAAAAATTGTTTCGTTGGTCAGGAAAGGAACGGTATCGAGTCCTCCCACTTTAGGAATGACGGGGCGGCTGCCTGTGGCGATGACGATGTTTTTTCCGTTGAGCGTCAGGGTTTCGTTCCCTTCTTTTACGACAGCAACCTGATGCTCGTTTATAAAACTGCCTCGTCCTTCGAGCACCGTTATGCCCATCTTTTCATAAATCCCGGGAGCGTCGGCTTCTTCGTAGACGCTTTTCTGGACCTCGTGAACCCGGCGCATGACAGCCTGGAAATCGACCGACGGATCTCCGGCATGTATGCCGTACGCGCCGGATGTCCTGATTGTCTGGGCTACTTTGGCAGAGTGAAGGAGGGTTTTGCTTGGAATACAGCCATACCAGGTGCAGTCGCCGCCGAGTTTCTTTTCTTCGATCATGGCCGTTCTGGCCCCGAGCGATGCGGAAACGCCGGCGGCGGTAAGGCCCGCAGCTCCTCCGCCGATAACGATAACATCGTAATCATGGTTCATCAGCTTCCCCTTTGTTTGCTACTTCTCTTCCGATTTTTCTGATCGTCGACCATGCACCGAATCCTACAAGAAGGGCAATGAACAGATAGACCCAGAACGGTACGTTTTTTCCTGCGATAATAAGATAGAGATAGGCTGAAATGAAGAAAAAGCCTGTCAGGAGGGCAGGCAGGACCGCTGATTTTTTCTGCCTGAGGTTCCTCACAAGCCATGCGAGGCTGATCGTGAAAAAAGGAATGGCTCCGACGTAGATAGCGCCGAAAACAAGGGGATTGACACCGTATTCGGCTCCCAGCCCCATGAACCATGTATAGAATGCGTCAATGTTCATCGCAGCATTTTTATTACAAGCCAGGCTAAGCTGTCTGTTGTGCTTGTTGTGATAACGTAAAGCGTTGCGCTGTTCGTTCCATGCTGCA
The DNA here is from genome assembly GCA_028278005.1 of Chlorobium sp. Taxonomy (GTDB): domain Bacteria; phylum Bacteroidota; class Chlorobiia; order Chlorobiales; family Chlorobiaceae; genus Prosthecochloris. The sequence goes on from JANQFD010000012.1 coordinate 2,103, forward strand.
GATAGCCTCTTGTCAGGCAGGCATTCGGTACGCAGGCTTTTGCCCGCCCGACCAAGAGGCCAAGGTGCGGAACAAGCTGATGGATGTGCGTGCAACTCGATGTATTTATGCTGCGCTTCAATTGCTTCGTTAAGCGGCGCCCGAAAGTGTCCTGTACCTTTCCGTCAGTTGCAAGAAAAGTCCCTGTGCCCGTCATGAGTTCAGCAGCTGTTCGACTTTGTTCAGAAAGTGACTTATTTCGAATGGTTTCTTCACAATCGCGTGTGCGCCTGCCGACCGGGCGGCATCAAGGTATTCGGCAGGTTCGATTTTACCGCCGCCTGATATGGCGAGGATTTTGGTATCGGGGCTGTTTTCCCTGAGCTGAAGAATGATTTCCAGCCCCTCTTTCTGCGGCATAACAATGTCGGTGATGACAAGATCGAACAGGTATTCATTGAATAGTTTGTCAGCAAGCCTGCCGTTTTCTGCAGTCATCACCTTGTATCCTGCCTTTTCGAGGACTTTGCTGATCAGCTTGAGGATATCGGGCTCATCGTCAATGACCAGAATCTTTTTCATCGCTATCGTTTTTTTGCTGTTGTTGTTTTGTCATCAGGGGGAGAAAAACTGAAATCGAGGTTCCTTTGCCTTTCGTACTTTCAACTGTTATCTCACCATTGTGTCCCCGAACTATTCCATAGACGACCGAAAGCCCCAGTCCTGTTCCTTTGCCAACCTCCTTGGTTGTATAGAATGGATCGAACATTCTGTCGATTTCTTCCTTTTCCATGCCTTTGCCGGTATCATGAACCGTGATCCTTGCATATGACTGGTGTTCTCTGAGATTTTTGTAACTGGCGGCCATGAAGCTGCCAATGGTTATTTTTCTGAGCTCAACAGTGAGTGTTTTTGGTTCTGTTTCCATTGACTGCCAGGCATTGGTGCAGAGGTTCATGACAATCTGCTGGACCTGAGAGGCATCGCACATGACCGTATCGTCGAAATCTTCGATGATTTGCTCGGTCCTGACAGTGGAGGGAATGGAGTGTCTCAGGAAATCCATGGATTCTCTGACAAGGGGCTGCAGTTGTTGCGGCAAGAGGTTTTGCGGCTCCTGCCTGCTGAAGGTCAGTATCTGCTGGACGAGTTTTTTTGCACGCTTTGCGGCTTTCAGAATGGCTTGTAAGTCCTGAAGGGTGTCACTTTCCGGAGGCAGGGTATCGATCGCTATTTCGGTAAATCCGATGATCGGGGTCAGGATGTTGTTGAAATCGTGGGCGATACCGCCTGAAAGTGTTCCGAGGGTTTCGAGCTTCTGGCTGCTGCGAAGCTGATCTTCGAGTTTTCTGTTTCGTTCTTCCGCTGTTTTCTGTTCCGAGCGGTCCATTGAGATGCCGATAATGCCTTCGATCTCTCCCTGTTTGTTGAAAAGGGGAAACTTATTGGTGAGAACAGGGATACACGTGCCGTCCGGTAGAACAACCTCTTCTTCCATGTTCACGAGTGGCTGTCCGGTTTCCATAACCGTTTTGTCTGCAGAGCGGTAATGGTTTGCTGTTGTTTCGGGAAAGATGTCGTAGTCGGTTTTTCCCGTCAACTGTTCAGGCGAAAGACGGTCGTGCTGTTCGCGTCCATAACGGTTGATAAAGGTATAGCGAAAGTCCCTGTTTTTCATGTAGATATAGGCGGGAACCGATTCTGTGACAGTTTTCAGCACGATGGTTTTTTCCTGCAGTTCTGATTCTGTCTTTTTTCGGATGGAAATATCACGGAAAATATTGTATATGATGTCCCTGTTGTCGAGCCTCATTTTGTGACTGATGATCTCGACGGGTATTTTTCTGCCGTCTTTGTGCTGAACGAAAGATTCCATCGGCAGGCTTGTTACAGATTTCCGGGCTTCCGTTTCGTTTTTCCTGAAAGATTCTGCGACGATTTCCTGCTGGTCTTCAGGGTGTAGCGAGGTGAGGTGTTTTCCGGCCAGTTCATCCCTGGTCAGGCCGGTCAGTGTCGATGCTTTCTCGTTTGCCCGTGTGATGATGCCGCTTGATGCATCAGCAAGAAAAATGGCATCGGGAGATCCTTCGAAAAGAGACCGGAAACGGGTCTCGTTGTCTTTCAGGACTTTCTGGTAAAGGATTTGGTCGGTGATATCGACACTCGATACCCCAAGCACCGATGGGCTGCCGTTTTCGGAGCGGATAGGAAAGATGACGCTGTGAAAGTACCGCTCATGGTTGTTTATTTTGATATGATCTTTTACTGTGAGCGGAGTATTTGTCGCAACGACTTTTCCTGTTCGTTCCAGAAGTACCTTAACGAGTTCGGGAGGCAGTAAATCGGCAAAATTTCTTCCGATGATTTTTTCTGCGGGCATTCCGAGAAATTCAGCTGTTGCCTTGTTGGTCATCAGGTATTTGCCGTCGGGTGAACAGATGGTGATCAGTGTAGGGGAGTGTTCGTAGAAGGCTTGTATTTCTGCTGCCAGTTTTTCAATGTCTTTGCGTGACTGGTTGCTGTGCTCGATTCTTATGGTCAGCGCCAGGGTTCCCGCGAAAAGGATCAGGCCGGTAAAAAGGGTAAATGTTATATAGTCGAGTTTTGCAGGGGCAATTGTCTTCAGCCTGTTTTCCGGAACAAAGGAAATCATGTGCCAGTAGAAATCATCCGAACGGTTGGATGTGCTTTCCGGTAAGAGATAAATCCTTTTGAACGTGAAAAGCCCGCTTTTCGTGCGAAACTGGCCTTCAGCAGCATCCCTGATGCGTGTCCATTCATCGGAGAAGTGTGCAGCAAAGGTGGTGGCCTTTTCTGTCCCGGGGAACATGAAGCCCCAATTGTTGTCGTCCGGGGCACCGGTCAGATAAAACCCTTCATCATTCAGCAGCATCAGTTTCTCATGCCGGACGGTGTCTTGAAACCCAAGGGCGTTGACAAGCGGCTTGCCCAGGAGGTTGATGACGGCAATACCGCCTTTCTCTCCATGGCGGTCAAAGACCGATCTGGCAAAACGAAGAGTCGGTTTATGCGGCCACTCGATTTCTCGATGCTCGATATTCAGGTCAAAGGGAGATATATACACATCGCTGGTTTCCAACTGCCGGGCTGCCGTAAAATAATATCGATGTTTTTTTTCCTGAAGTTGTGATTCCTCTACCGTATAGGCCCCTTTTAACGGGTCATAATTGATACGAAGCACCTCTTTTCCACTGGTATCGAGATAACGGAGCTGATCATAGACGGTTTTTGCATTACTGAGCGATATGAGGGTTTCTTTTGTTCTTTCTGCAGCGGTTCCGCGGGGATTTTCGAGAGCATCGGGAGCTTCGGGGAGGGATGCGATAAAATGCAGGTCCTGGATAGTGTCTTCAACCTTCTTGACCAGGCATTGCTGCTTGTCCAGCATGGTTTTTTGCGTGGACTCTCTTATCTCTTTCATGTTGCGTAATAGATCGCTCCTGTAAATGTAGAAGCTCATCAAAACTATCACGGCCATTATGGGGAGAAAAATGAGAGCCGACTGAAGCAGTACTCTGGGGCGTTTCAGCTCCTTTGGCAGAATGATGTTCATGGCTTTAGGGGTAGGCCATTGGTTCTTTTATTTTCCATTAAATACCATTTTACCGAAGGAAAACCAAGGCGATGAACTTTGCTCTTTGCTGCTGAATCTTTGCCCAGGCGGTTTTGTGGAAACCGGCGTTGTATTTTCAGGTGACCGCTTTTGTTTGCGTTGCGGAGGCAATCAAACAGCAGGAATCACGGTTGAAGGTAACTTGCTTTTTATTAATAAGTTGCATGTTGGCGGTTTTAACTCGCCGGAAGGGAGATTGAGCATGATTTCTTTGCTTTTGGCATCCAGGTTTATATAATGATGCTGCCCGGTCATGGGCTGCATCTGATAATGTTCCCGGTACGGGCTCGTATGGTGATATCCGGGAAGATCCTGAAAAAAGACTCTTATTTTTAGTGCAAGGAGGGGCTTGGCGTTATGGGTGATGTGGTGCTTCGAGTGGACTCGATAAGCAAAATATACACGATGGGAGAAGTGAAAGTCGAGGCGCTTAAGCATGTCTCGGCGGACTTTTACTCGGGTGAGCTTGTCGTGCTGCTCGGAACGTCGGGTAGTGGAAAGTCGACGCTGCTGAATATTATCGGCGGTCTCGATGTTCCTACAAAAGGAAAGCTTTATTTTCGCGGTAAAGAGATGACCGCTGCGGCAGAGGATGATCTTACACTGTACAGGAGGGAGTCCATAGGTTTTGTTTTCCAGTTCTACAACCTGATCCCGAGCTTGACGGCCCTGGAAAATGTTCAGCTCGTGACTGAAATATCCAACAAGCCGATGGCTGCCGAAGAAGCGCTGAAACTTGTCAGCCTTTCTGATCGCATGAGTCATTTTCCTGC
>JANQFD010000105.1 GCA_028278005.1 Chlorobium sp.
ACTCTGCGCAAAGTTTGCAGTCATCCCGTTTTACAGGAGATGCTTTTCAGTTTAATAATACCGGCATGGGAGCTGTTAATTGGTTATTTTGTTTGTCGCTTGTCGAATTATGCTTATCTTAGTTGTTAAAATTATCAGTAAGCCGCTAACACCAAATTTTCAGCTGTCATGGATAACAAATCAAATGGTAAGCTCATTGCTTTGGCAATTGTTGGTGCTGTCGTGATGGGGGCGTTGTTTTTCGCCACTTCATTTCTGACGGGCTATCAAACTCCTGCTGAAAACATTTCCCCGATCCTTACACCTCTCAAATCATTCATGGGCTGGTTCCTGCTGATCTTTCTTTCTTCTCTTATTATCTGGGGACTGGGCAAGATGTCTGCAAGGATAAGCGACAGGTGGATGGTTAGCTTGCCCCTGAGTATTTTTATCATAGTCGCCGTTATGTTTATCAGTCTTGAAGTTGTCTGGGAGAAAGGACGCACAACAACAACAGACGGCAAATACATTCGCACGGTCCGACAGCTCGAAGCATTCAATGAAGGTGAAGATTTCGAGAATCTCCCGGATGAGCCTGCAGAAGAAGAGGCAATGGTTGAAGAAGAAGCTGTTGAAGAAGTTGCTGTGGCAGGGGAAGAGGCTGCTATGGAAGGCGAAGAGATGGCAGCGGCAGCTCCTGAACAGGTTGTGCTGGCAGGGGAAGAGCTTGCAGCGGCAGAAAAGCTTTTCCAGAGAAAGTGTACGAAGTGTCATGCTATCAAGGCGGTTGAGGTAAAGATCGGAGAGTACAGAAAGAAAGGACAATCGGAAAAGATTGTTTTGGATATGAAAGCTGTGCCTAACTCCGGTATCAGGAAGAAAGATGTGCCTACGCTGACCCAGTACATCGATCAGACTTACTGATCAGATAGAGTAGCAGAACGTAGTAGAAAAAGCCCCGCAGCATTGCTCCGGGGCTTTTTTTATTGGTTGGTTAAGTTGATTTATTTGCTCTTTGCGCTATATGAAGCCGTCACAGTTTCGGTAATTCCTCCTCTTGCTTTCCATTCGGTGATAACCGTCAGTTTCCTGGGTTCGAGTACCTCGATCATATGGTCGAGAATCGTATTCGTCACGTTCTCGTAAAAAATGCCTGCATTACGGAACTCGAGGTAGTAATATTTCAAGGATTTGAGTTCGACACATACCTTGTCAGGGATATAGCGGATGGTGATCGTTCCAAAATCAGGCAGACCTGTTTTCGGGCAAACTGAAGTGAATTCCGGATTTACTATTTCAACCGTGTAGTCTCTGCCGGGAAACCGGTTATCGAATACCTCGAGGAGTTCTTTTTTCATATCTGTCTGTTTTGGCTTTTCCGGGTTGTGATACGTCATCTCTTTTCTCCGGTTAAGATAGAATTCTCTCTTTGTTTTTCCGTACATTCATACCATTCGAACTGATCGAGGCAATGCAGCGGTACTGTTGAGCTTCTTTGCTATACATGTTTCTTGTCACTCGTCACTCGTTACTTGTCACTTTAATATGATTGATGCGGAGCAGACCATAGCAGCTATACTTGAGGAATTGTCCGAAGAGTACGACATCGAGACAAGCCGGTATACCATTGCGGATCAGACCTTTACTTTTACAAGTGTCCGTGACAGCTATGCGCTGCTCGACAGGATATCTCCGGAAGAGTTCGTGAAGGACGAGCAGATGCCTTACTGGGCCGAAATATGGCCGGCTGCGGTTGCCTTGACCGAGTTTATCATAGGCGAGCTGGATGTTGCAGGCAAGAAAACAGTTGAGATCGGAGCCGGAGTCGGTATGGCAAGTGTTGCCGCTGCAAAAATGGGCGCATCTGTCACGGCAACCGATTATTCGGAAGAAGCCCTGCGATTTATTCGTTTAAATGCCCTGAAGAACAGTGTCGGTCTGAACACCGAGCGGCTTGACTGGCGATGTGTGACCAGTGAGGACAGGTTCGATGTTCTGTTTGCCGCCGATGTTCTTTACGAGAGGGTCAATCTGCTGCCTATCGTCAATGCTGTCGATAAACTGATAAAGCATGAAGGACATGCATATATTGCCGATCCGAGAAGACGGCTGGCAGAACAGTTTCTGGAGCTTTCTTTCGAAAACGGTTTTTCCGTGAAAAGCTACGCGAAAAGTTTCAGCAGAGGAACACAGAAAATCCCGGTCAATATCTACAGACTCTCGAAATCCTGCCTTGAAGATGGCTGAAAAACTTTCCCGGTTGTGGCGTTATGCGCCTGGAGATGGCATGTATGTGTGGAGAATCATGTTTCTCGAACCGGACCTTTTGGTGTGCGAAAAACGGCAACCGAACGGAAATGCAACGTTTTTTTCCTGTCTTTCACTGCCGACAGGTAATGAAGTCCTGAAAGATTTTTCGCTTGATACATGCCTGCCTCTTGATGAGGAACGTAAATGGTTAAGCGGGCTTGAAACAACCAGGGGAACGCTCTTCTATATTCACTCCTACCGAAGCAACAGCCCGGAGCACATGGGAATCTGGGCGGTTGATCCTTATAAAGGAAAAATAGCATGGGCCAGACCTGAGGCGGCGTTCGTGGCAAATCTCAGCGAAGGGATGCTGGCCTATGAAGCGGGTTCTTTTGCAGGTTTTCCCGAGAGGCACTACCGGCTTTTCGACTGCAGAAACGGTGAGGTTCTGGATGATATCGGCGAAGACAGCAAAAAAGCAAACATGCTTCGCCGGAGATCGTTAAGCGATGAAAAACTGCAGAATGTCCTGCTGCCTGTATTGGCGGATCCCGATATTTCCGGTTCCGGTGTGATTGAGTATATAGAACATGGAAGTGTGCGGATTGTTGTCGAGCATGTCCCCGGGACAGGGGGGAAAGGATATGATGCATATCTTACGATAGCTCGCGACGGAGCGCCGGTCTACAGCGATATGCTTGTACAGGGCTCAGGAACGCCATATGTGAATTATTTCATCCTCAGAAACGTTACGCTTTATTATATCAGGAATTTGAATGAACTGATCTCTGTTCGTCTGTAATGCAGAAAAGCAAGGAGCATCGCGCAAGCAACCAGGCACAGAAGGATTACCCCGCGCTGGGTGATTTTCTGGAGTATCTTAAGGCTCAAAGAAGCTATTCCGAACATACCCTGAAGGCATATGGGAAAGACATAAGGCAGTTTTATGATTTCCTTGCCTTTCATTACGGATCGGAAACCGTTTCCACTATAGAGCCCGGATCGGTCAGCCTTCTTGATATTCGTCTTTTTCTCGGTCATCTTCTCAGGGAAGGACTGCAGTCCAAGTCTATAGCAAGGAAACTCGCAGCGGTAAAAAGCTTCTACAACTACCTGCTCGAGACTGGTAAAATAGAGGTTTCCGCACCTGCCCAGGTCGTTACTCCACGGTTCAGCAGACATGTGCCCGGTTTTCTCAACGAAGATCAGACGGAAGACCTTTTTAAGAGGATACTTGACTCTCCCCCTCAGGCTACCGGTGCCGGAGAAAAGACCGATCAGGGTGACCTGTTTACGTTTTCGCGTGACAAGGCGATACTCGAAGTGCTGTACGGGTGCGGTCTGCGCATATCAGAGATCGTCGGGCTCGAACATGAGGATGTCAATCTCGAACAGGGATACATGAGGATTACCGGCAAGGGCAACAAACAGCGGGTAGTGCCGCTGGGTGCTCATGCGGTTGAGGCGTTTAAAAATTATTTTGAAGTCAAACGAAACTTCTTTAGAATAAAAAAGAAGGGTGAGCCTGAAATCCCATATGTATTTGTAACAAAAAAAGGTAGAGGGATTTATCCGGTTCTCGTTCAAAGAGTTACAAAAAAATATTTGTCTGCAGTCACGGAACTCAAGTATAAAAATCCGCACGTGTTGCGTCACAGTTTTGCGACGCACATGCTCAACAACGGTGCCGATCTCAAAAGTGTCAGCGAGATGCTTGGCCACACAAATCTGACTACCACGGAAATCTATACACATGTAACCTTCGGAAGGGTCAGGGAAGTGTACGAGAAAGCCCATCCAAAAGCGTGAGCATCGTTACGCGGGCTTTTCGGCTGTTCTTTTCTGTTTTTCATTACATTAAAAAGGGGGTCGCCTATGACAAAGACAGAAGTTAAAGAGTCGGTAAATGTACAGGTCACCTTGAGACATACAAACAATCATCGTGAAATAGAGCAATATGCCCGTGATGCCGTTCAGGGGTTAGGCAAAATTTTTTCCGGGATTTTGAACAGTCATGTAATCCTGGATCATCAGAAAAACGACTTTGAGAAAAACAAGCTTGCGGAAATAACTGTTCATGTACCACAAAACGTGCTTGTCTCGAAGGAGGCGGCCTCAACATATGAGCAGGCTATAGACAGCTGTGTGGACTCATTGGGAAGGCAGTTGAAAAAATACAAGGACAAACTGCTGAGCCACAGGTAATATACCATTGCAACAGGGCCGGATTTCCGGCCCTGTTGTACTTTGAACACACCTTTTACTTTACTTTTCTACTGCCATGAACTTTGATCAGAAAGGTCTCAAAAAGCGATCGATGACGGTTGCATATTTCTTTGACAATATCAACAAGACTCTCGATATAAAGCTTCGTCGGCTCAACAAGGTGGATGAGCAGAAGAGGCGGATATATGACAGGGACCTTCATCGTCCCGGTCTCGCGCTTGCAGGTTTCACCAATCTGTTTACCTATAAAAGGGTGCAGATCCTTGGCAATACCGAATCGAGGTTTCTCAAGCAGCTTGGTGACAAGAAAAGGGTTGAGGCATTTGAAAACATCGTCAAGCACAAGGTTCCCTGTATCATTCTTACCAGCAACAACAAGCTCGATCCCATTCTGCTCGGTATGGCTACCGATGCGGGTATCCCTGTTTTCGTGACACGTAACTCGTCTACAAAAACAATATTTCTGATCACCGATTTTCTCGTCGACCGGTTTTCGGTCTATCAGCAGTATCACGGTTCGATGGTAGATGTTTACGGGGTGGGTGTGTTTCTTGTCGGTAAAAGCGGTTTGGGCAAATCCGAAGTTGCTCTTGACCTCGTGGAGAGGGGGCATCGTCTGGTTGCTGATGATGCTGTCGTCATCAATCGTAAGGGAGAGAAAGTGCTGATTGCCTCCGGGAACCATATTATCGGTCACTTTATGGAAATCCGGGGTCTCGGTGTGGTTGACGTCAAGGCGACATTCGGTATCAGGGCGATCAGGGAAAAGAAGGTGGTACAGGTGGTTGTCGAGTTGCGTGAATGGAAAGATGCAATGGACTACGAACGTCTGGGGCTCGACACGAAAACAACAAAGATTCTCGGTGTCCCGGTGCCTCTCGTTCAGTTGCCGATCAATCCAGGGAAAAATATTACCGTTATCATCGAGGTTGTCGCTCTCAACTATCTTTTAAAACAGTATTCGGGGTATGTGGCCGCAGAGGCGCTTGAAAAAAGAATAAAAACAAGCATTGATGACGAATCAATGATGAAAACGAGGTTTGGAAGCAACTATTTCTCCAAGGATTATGAATAAACTTGCTGCTCTTGACGGTTTTCGGTCAGACTGTAAAAAGCCCGGTTCGTTGGTTGTAGGCCTGCTGGTCGCTCTCGTTTTCACGCTGGCCGGGTGCAGTGGAGAGAAGCACTCTACCGGAAGATCGCCGGGTGATTCGACACTGGTCATTGCCATGCTGGGGGACGCTAACTACCTCAATCCGGTTATCGGCGCATCTGTCACATCGAGCAATGTTTACGGATTGCTCTATCCAGGACTCCTCGAGAGCGAATTCGATACGACTTCCGGTCTCCTGAATTTTGTCGCTCTGGAAAAGAGACTGAGAGAGCAAACAGGCCGGCAATCGGGTAAAAAGCAGGGTGCTGCGCTGGCAAAAACCTGGAGCATGAGCGAGGATCATCGTTCCTTGACCTATGTGCTGCGAGGAGACGCTAAATGGAATGATGGGACACCGATAACTTCGCATGACTTCAAGTTTGCATACAGACTTTACGGCGACCCCGTCATTGCCAGCCCCCGCCAGCAGTTCCTTGCCGAGCTCATGGGAGCTGAAAAGGGCGAGATAGATTTCGAAAAGGCTATCGAAACCCCTGACGACACCACCCTTGTGTTTCATTTCTACAAAAAGGTTCCGGAGCAGCTCGCCCTGTTTCACACATCGCTTACCCCTCTTCCGAAACATGTATGGAAGGATGTCCCGCCTCAGGAGTTCAGAAATTCCCGGCTCAACCAGGAACCGCTTGGTGCCGGCCCGTATGTTCTGAAGGACTGGCGGAAACAGCAGCAGATCGTTCTGGCTTCCAATCCGTTGTGCAACCTGCCCAAGCCGGGCAACATCCCCCGCATCATGTACAGGATAGTGCCTGACTATACCGTACGTCTTGCCCAGCTGCAGACCGGGGCAGTCGATGTCGTTGAGAATATCAAGCCTGAAGATTTTGAGGGTCTTGAAAATGCCAATGCAGGAGTGGAAATCAAATCGGTTGGATTACGTGTGTATGATTATGTCGGATGGTCGAATATTGACCAGGACGCTTATCATGCCGACGGTACCATAACCCCCCACCCTCTTTTCGGTTCCGTCAGGGTAAGGAGGGCATTGACTCTTGCCATCGATCGTCAATCCATTCTGGACGGGTATCTGGGGGAGTACGGCAAGGTGGCGGTTACCGATATTTCCCCTTCCTTGAAATGGGCCTATAACGAAAAGGTTGCTCCCTATCCTTTTGATCCTGCCGAGGCGGTGAGGCTTCTGGAAGAAGAGGGGTGGAAACCGGGGCCGGACGGTATTCGTGAAAAAGGCGGCAGGAAATTCAGTTTTGTGCTCTATACCAATGCCGGTAATGCGCGTAGAAATTTTGCGAGTGTCATTATTCAGCAGAATCTCCGGGAAATCGGTATTGATTGCAGGCTTGATGTCCAGGAGTCGAATGTTTTTTTTGAGAACCTGCGTCTGCGCAAGATAGATGCATGGATGGCAGGATGGTCCATCGGACTTGAAATAGATCCCCTCGATGGCTGGGGATCCGATCTCGAGAAAAGCCGGTTTAATTTTACCGGTTATCAGAATCCGAGGATCGATGAACTGTGCGAACTTGCCAAAAGCGAACTGAATCCGCTCGATGCAAAACCCTACTGGCTCGAATATCAGGAAATTCTGCATCGGGATCAGCCCACAACCTTTCTTTACTGGATAAAAGAAACCCAGGGCTTCAACAAGCGGATAGGTGGGGAGGAGCTGAACATACTCAGTACATTCTATAACATCGACGACTGGACACTTTCTCCGGCTGCGAGTGTTGCGGAATAAAGGACCGGCGAGAAGTCTTCAGCAGGCAGTTGGCAATGATTGTAAAGGGTCATGGAGAAGATGAGAGGAAAACAGCTGAAGATAATTCGACATCGTATTTCTGCTCAGCAGAGAGGTAATCATAATCGGTAAAGACCGGCAGACGACAACAGATTAAACGAATCAACAGATCAACAATTATAGTTAGCCACTGAATGCTTTTGTATATAGCCCGCCGGCTCCTGGTTGCAATTCCGCTGGTATTCGGCGTTCTTACGCTGACCTTTTTCATCATACGGCTTGCTCCGGGTGATCCTGCGGCGCTTTTCATACAGCCGGGGATAAGCCCGAAGGTTGCCGATCAGATCCGTGAGCAATACGGGCTGAACGATCCTTTGCTGATCCAGTACATAAAGTGGCTGGGGAGCGTGCTGCAGGGAGATTTCGGCCGGAGTTTCAGCCGTGCGCAGCAGCCGGTTTTCGATGTCATCGCCCAGGCGTTACCTGTCACCATAACCATAGCCCTGCTTACCCTTGTGGCAAACTTTATTCTGGGTATTTTCATAGGGGTTATTTCGGCGGTAAAGCAGAACAGTTTTCTCGACAGATCTCTGACGGTCGGAGCGCTTTTTTTCTACTCGATGCCCGAGTTCTGGTTTGCTTTGATGATGATTATTGTTTTTGCTTTGAAACTGCAAATCTTTCCTGCCTCCGGCCTCAACGAGGTAGGTGCCGAATCGTACGGTCCTGTAAGGTTCCTGCTCGACAGGATATGGCATCTTGTGCTGCCCGTAACGGTATTGAGTATCAACGGTGCCGCCGGTATTGCCCGATATGTCCGGGGAAGCATGCTTGAAGTGATAAGACAGGATTACATCCGGACGGCAAAGGCAAAAGGTCTTTCCGAGAGAGTGGTTATCTTTCGCCACGCTCTTCGCAACGCTCTTCTGCCGGTCATTACCCTGATGGGCGGTTCACTGCCGTTTATCTTCAGCGGTGCATTGTTCATAGAGGTTATTTTCGCGTTTCCCGGTATGGGACGGGTGACCGTAGAGGCTATTTTCGCTCGTGACTATCCGCTCATTATCGCCAATACCTTTATATCAGGTACCCTGATCATTATCGGTAATCTTGTTGCGGACGTATTGTATGCTGTCGTCGATCCGAGAATCAAGCTTTAACCGTTTTTTCAAACTTTTTCCGCTGCTGCCGTGCGCAATGAATTGTTGAATACACCTGCAAGTCCTGCCGAAGAGAAATTCGAGGAACAGATACGTCCCCTCTCTCTCGACGATTTTTCCGGCCAGCCGAGACTGACCGACAATCTTCGGGTTTTTATAGCAGCGGCGCTGAAAAGGGGAGAGGCCCTTGATCATGTGCTTTTTTCCGGGCCTCCGGGCCTTGGCAAAACAACACTTGCACATATTATTGCGGCGGAACTGGGCGGTGGCATAAAGGTGTCATCCGGTCCCTTGCTCGATAAACCGGGAAATCTTGCAGGAATACTGACAAGCCTTAAAAAAGGCGATGTACTCTTCATAGATGAAATCCACAGACTTACCCCGGCAGTTGAAGAGTATCTGTATTCAGCCATGGAGGATTTTCGTATCGATATTCTTCTGGAAAGCGGACCTTCAGCTCGAGCCGTACAACTGAAGCTCGAGCCGTTTACTCTGGTCGGTGCGACAACCAGAGCGGGAATGCTGACCTCACCGCTTCGCGCCCGCTTCGGCATATCCAACCGTCTTGATTATTACTCTGCTGATATTCTTGAGCGTATTATTGTCAGAACGGCGACAATACTCGGGGTTGTTATAGAAGGGAGTGCTGCAACAGAAATTGCCCGCCGCTCAAGAGGTACTCCCCGTATTGCAAACCGTCTGCTCAAACGTGCACGTGATTTTACACAGGTAGCCGATTCATCAACCATTACAACCGAACTTGCAAAAAGAACGCTCACTGCGCTTGAAATCGACAATGACGGGCTTGACGACATGGACAAGAAAATCATGCTTGCCCTCATCGAAAAGTTCAATGGAGGACCGGTTGGCATTTCTTCCCTAGCGGTTTCCGTAGGGGAAGAGCAGGATACGATAGAGGAGGTCTATGAGCCCTATCTTATCCAGGCAGGTTTTATTTCACGAACACCCAGGGGTCGGGTTGCAACAAAGAATGCTTACCTCAAGTTTACCGGTTCCTGGCCCGGTGCCGGGGGAAACGGCCCGTTGTTTAAGGGGGAATAGGTGAATAGTCGGAAATGGGCAAAGCGAATCGGCGGTCTTTCGATGCCGACGGCGATTACCGGAGGAAACATCGGAAATCGATATCGGGTTTCGGGATTGATCAGTAAATGAGGGATATACCGTGTAGCGGCTGGAAGTGTAGATGAGTGATTGTATAGTGAGAAAAATCATGACACAGATCAACAGTTTTTTCAGGTGGGACAGTATGAGCAGGCTTACCCGTTATCTTTTTTTTCTGCTGTTTCCTGCCGTTTTTTTTCTCCCCGGATGTATGGGAAGCGTTCCTGCCGGGAAAGTTTCACAAATGCCCGGTGATTCTCTTTCCAGCGCATCCCGGGATTTGTTTGTCGCAGGTGCCTTTTCCGCTGCAAAAAAGGACTATGCCGCTGCAATTGCTCATTACAAGAAGGTTCTCGCAGTACAACCGGAAAATCCTGCCATTCTTTTTTCGTTGTCGAAAGCCTTTGTCGGGTTGAGGGAACCGGATTCCGCAAGGTATTACGGTGAACAGGCAGTTTCCTACAGCCCTTCCAACAAATATTACCGTCGACAGCTTGCCGGGATATATTTCGATATGAAAATGTTTCCTGAAGCAGCATTGCAGTTCGAGCGTCTTGCTGAAATGGAGCCCACAGAAAAGCGCCACCTGTTTTACCTTGCGCATGCCTACCTTGCCGATGAAAAGTACGAAGAGGCACTTGGTGTTTTTTCTCGCATCCTTGAGTTTGATCCGGAAAATGAAAATGCTCAGGTTCAGGCACTCTGGCTCGAACTCAAGCTCAAACGGTACGGGGCTGCAATCTATACTCTGGAAAGCCTGATGGAAAACAACGGGAATGACGACAAACTGCAGCTTACTCTGGGGGAACTGTATTTCCGGTCGGGCAAAGTTGACAAGGCGGTTGAAATATTCAAAAATATGGTTGACGAAAAACCGGCATTTATACCTGCCTGGGTGGCGCTTTTTGAGGCATATATCGAACAGGGGGAACAGGAGCGGTTTCTCCTGGAGCTGAAGCGCTTTTATGCTGTTGAAGAAATTGATGTTTCCCGGAAGATCGAGCTGGCAAAACTTTTTATTATCAGGGCAGAAAAAGAAGAAGCCTACTGGAAGCCGGCCGGCACAATGGTTGGCGAACTTGTGATGTTTCGTCCGGATGATCCCTCGGTGTATGTCATTCGAGGTGTTTATCATCTGGGACAGAAAAAATTCGCACGGGCAACCGGTGATTTTCAGAAAGCTCTGGATCTCGATTCGCAGAACAGCTTTGCCTGGGAGGAGCTTGCTTCGGCATTTATGTCTCAAGAGCAGTACCTTCAGGTTCTGTATACCGTCAAGCAGGCGAAGAAAAGCGTCGGCAGATCATCACAGCGTCTCGAGGTAATGAAGGGATTTGCGCTGTTTCGTCTCGAAAAGTACCGGGAATCGGTTGAAGTGCTTGAGAAGGTACTGGCTTTCAAAGAGGGCAAACCTTCTCGGTGGTTGCTTGTTCAAGCCAGTGTCACCCGTGCAATGGCGTATGACAAGCTGCGCGATCAAGTCAGGAGCATCAAAGCGTACAAGGATGTACTTGAAATAGATCCTGAAAATGCTCTGGCATGGAATAATCTTGCATACCTTTACGCTGAAAGAGGGGAAAATCTTGAAGAGGCGATGCGCTTTGCGAAGCAGGCCGTTGATGCCGAACCGGAAAATCCGGTTTTTCTCGATACACTTGGGTGGTTGTATTATAAAACAGGTAACTATCAGAAGGCACGCGAGCTCATTGAAAAGGCGTTATCAAAGGAACCGGACGAACCTGAGATTTATGAACATCTGTCTGAAATCCTGCGTGCATTGGGAGATGCCGACAAAGCAGGTGAATATCTCGAAAAAGCCCGGGAGTTGAGAAACAAAGAGTGAACAGAACGATACGTTCAGGGGACGAAGGGGTAAAAGAAAAAAAGGCTTCAACAGAGCATAAAAAAAGGGTGCTGTCGATTTGTTCTCGATGCACCCTTTTGCTTTTCAGGCTTACGTTCGAGCCGTTAAAAACTAATCATTCTCGAATTTTCTTGCCGCAAGGTATTCGTATGTAGCGTAGCGTTCGTCAACTTCCTGCTGAATTTCCTTGTAATACGCTTTTGCCAGTTCAGGATGGCTTTTCTTGAGCATCCGGAAACGGTTTTCCGTATTGAGAAACTGCTCGACAGGAATCTTGGGCTTTTTCGAATCGAGAATTAACGGATTCTTACCTTCTTTCCTTCTTTCGGGGTTGAAGCGATACAGCAGCCAGTGCCCGGAATCGACGGCAAGCTTCTGCTGTTCCATACCTGTCGCCATGTTGATTCCATGGGCAATACAGTGAGAGTAAGCGATGATGATCGACGGGCCGTCATACGCCTCGGCCTCGATGAACGCTTTCAGTGTCTGCTCGTCCCTGGAGCCCATTGCAACACTGGCCACATAGGCGTTGCCGTAGGTCATCGAGATCATGCCCAGATCTTTTTTGGTCATCGGCCTTCCGGCAGCAGCAAATTTCGCCACCGCAGCTTTCGGCGTCGCTTTCGATGCCTGTCCACCGGTGTTCGAGTAAACTTCGGTGTCGAGCACAATCAGGTTGACGTTCTGACCGCTCGCAGTGATATGGTCAACGCCGCTGTAACCGATATCGTAAGCCCAGCCGTCACCACCGATACCCCAGACGCTTTTCTTGGCCAGCATGTCGGCGATTGGCATAAGGTTTTTCGCTTCGATCCGGTCGATGGTTGCAAGCTTTTCCTTGAGAATTGCAATTCTCTCACGCTGCTCGAAAATTTCGGGTTCGTTTGTCTGTGTCGCTTCGATGATCTCCTTCGCAAGGGTTTCACCTATCTCTGATGAAAGAGCTTTCACGAGTTCTTCAGCATACTCCTTCTGTTTGTCGATCGAGATTCTGAAACCCATTGCAAATTCTGCGGTATCTTCAAACAGCGAGTTCGACCAGGTTGGTCCGCGGCCTTCGTCGTTGGTGCAGAACGGTGTCGTAGGAAGGTTGCCGCCGTAAATCGACGAACAGCCGGTGGCATTGCCGAGTACGAGACGGTCTCCCCAGAGCTGGCTCATGAGCTTGACATACTGTGTTTCGCCGCAGCCCGCACAGGCGCCCGAGAACTCAAAAAGAGGACGCTGGAGCTGCTGCTCCTTGACCAGTTTGAGGTTGATTTTCGAACGGTCGTATTCAGGAATACTGAGGAAATATTCCCAGTTTTCTCTTTCAGGTTTGCGCAGCGGTAACTGGAGGCCCATGTTAAGCGCATGCCTTTCGGGATTCTTTTTGTCTTTACCCGGACAGATGTTGACACATATTTCACAGCCGGTACAGTCTTCGACGGAAACCTGAATGGTGTATTTCTGGCCGGCCCAGTTCTTTGCCTTTGCGTCTGCATGCTTGAAGGTTGCCGGAGCATTTTCGAGATGTTCCGGGTCATACACTTTCGAGCGGATTACCGAGTGCGGGCACATCATCGCGCATTTGCCGCACTGGATACAGACATCCTCTTCCCATACCGGTACCTTTTCGGCAAGGTTACGCTTTTCATATTTCGCCGTACTGACCGGAAACGTGCCGTCATCGGGCATCTGGCTTACCGGAACGGAGTCTCCTTCACCCAGAATGATTGTTGCAAGCGTGTTGCA
>JANQFD010000148.1 GCA_028278005.1 Chlorobium sp.
GCCAGCTGCTTGCCGAGCTCGACACCCCACTGGTCGAACGAATTGATCCCCCATATCACTCCCTGCACGAACACCTTGTGTTCGTACATCGCTATGAGGCTGCCGAGGTTGAAGGGATTGATTTCCGGGAAAACAATGGTATTCGTCGGACGGTTGCCGGGGAAAAGCTTGTGAGGAAGCAGTTCGGCAATCCTTTCTTCCGACATACCTGCATCTCTCAATTCTTTTTCGGCCTCTTCGGCGTTTTTGCCGCGCATCAGCGCTTCTGTCTGGGCGAAACAGTTGGCAAGCAGGATATCGTGATGCTCCCCTGCAGGGTTTTGGGTTTTCAGGGGCACAATAAAATCAGCCGGGATAAAATTCGGTCCCTGGTGCAGAAGCTGGAAAAAAGCGTGCTGCGAATTGGTGCCCGGCTCGCCCCAGATCACCGGACCGGTTGCATAGGCAACCTCGTTCCCCTCACGGTCTATCCGTTTTCCGTTGCTCTCCATATCGAGCTGCTGAAGATAAGCCGGGAGACGATGAAGATACTGATCGTAGGGAATCACTGCATGGGAGTGTGCGTCGAAAAAGTTGTTGTACCAGATACCGAGCAGAGCGAGCAGAACCGGAATATTCTTTTCAAACGAGGCGGAAAGAAAATGCTCGTCCATCTCGTGAGCCCCGGCAAGCAGTTCGGTGAACCCGTCGAATCCGATATAGAGGGCGATCGAAAGGCCGATCGATGACCAGAGGGAATAGCGTCCTCCAACCCAGTCCCAGAAACGAAACATGTTCCTTGCATCGATACCGAACTCTTCGACTTTTTCCCGGTTGGTCGATACTGCCACAAAATGCCGGGCTATAAACGACTCGTCGACCGCTTTTTCAAGAAACCACCGTCTCGCGGTATGCGCGTTTGTGAGAGTTTCCTGTGTGGTGAATGTTTTTGAAGCTATAATAAAAAGCGTCCTGTCGGCATCGAGACCCCGCAACACTTCGCTGACATGCGTGCCGTCGATGTTTGACACAAAATGAACGTTTACCGCCCCGTTAGCGAAGGGTTTCAGGGCTTCGGTAACCATGTACGGCCCGAGATCCGAGCCGCCGATACCGATGTTGACCACATCGGTGATCGCCTTTCCGCTGTATCCTTTCCATTCACCGGAAAGAATAAGTTCGCAGAAATGTCTCATCTGGGATAACACTTCCCTTACATCGCATCCGACCGTCTGCCCGTCAAGCTGCATCCGAAAACTCTCCGGCTGGCGAAGCGCGGTATGCAGTACAGCTCTTTGCTCGGTAAAGTTGATTTTGCTGCCGGCAAACATCTTTTCCCGATATCCGGCAACGCCGGTCTCCTCTGCAAGAGCCGTCAAAAGCCCGATGGTTTTTCCGTTGATTCTGTTTTTCGAGTAATCAAGAAACAGATCCCCCATTCGAACCGAAAACTCCCCGGACCGCTTCTTATCAGCTGCAAAGAGATCCCGCATATGCAGGCTTTCCATTTCCTGTTTATGACTCTCCAGAGCGTTCCAGGCCTGACTGTTTTGTATAGACATAAAAAGTATAGTCGTAATGATTAGTAATATGCTTGGTTACAATGAAAAACTTACCGTAACAGATAAAGCTTTCAACAACGTGCAAAGTCAAAGTTCAAAAGTAAAAAAACCACCTCTTGCGTTCACCATGGATACTGTCGACTGATCCCCTTTCGGGGTTCGCTATCGGTATCGGAAATCGTTCTTTTCCCTTTTGAGTTTCGACCGTTGCTTTTTGACTCTCACTGTCTACTGAAAACTGCTGACTGATTACTTCCCCCCTTGCCGACTGCAAACTGAAGACTGTTGACTGATTACTCCCCCTCGTCACTTGTTTCTTGTCACTATCTCTTAATACGGTCTCATTCGCAGACTCAGCTTGCATCCGTTCTCGCTGCAGTCTTGATCCAGGATTTCCGCATACGCACGTATTAAAAAAATCCCTCGGCCCGATGATTTCATAACAAGGTCAGGATCTCGCGGATCGTCAATGTCGTGAATGGCAAAACCGCTGCCGCAATCGGATACGTCTATCAGTAATGTTCTGGAAAAGTCCTTCTGAAAAGACTCAAAAGAAAGACAGACATTTTTTTCGCTGTTCCCCGCATTGCCGTGTATCACCGCATTGATAAACGCTTCCTTGACCACAAACTCGAGCTCCAGAAGAAAGGCCTCACTGAAACCTTCGCGCTCGGACATCACCTCGAGAAAATCCTCGAGTTTCCGACACTCATCGAAGCTGCTTGAAAGTACGAGATTATATGCAGACATAACGATACACTGCACGTTCTACCGCCACTTGTCCCCGGGAAGTTACAACGAAAGAGGCACGAAGACAACTCATCACCCAAGCCTGTCGCCTAAATATTTTAAGCACACGAATATTTAATCATAAATAATTCTTACGCATTTGTATTTTTTTATGAAAAATTTATATTTATACCAGAATTTCTTCTAAGAAATTTATGACAACAAACTAAACGACCTGAATCTTTTAAAGAACATTAAACCAAACTCGCATGAAAACATTTGTAAAATCACTCGGCTTGCTTTCGTGCGGCCTGCTGGTGGCGGGAGTTATTCCCGGGCCACCCTTGCTTGCTGCCGAGGGAGTTGACGCAGGAGCTGTCAATGCCTATGCCATTGACAACATGTTTCTTTTTATCGCGGCTGTGCTTGTCCTGTTCATGCAGGCAGGATTTGCCATGGTAGAATCGGGACTGAACTCGGCGAAAAACACGGTCAACATCCTGTTCAAGAACGTTATTGACCTCTCGCTTGGCGTCCTGCTCTTTTATTTTGTCGGTTACAGCATCATGTACGGTGCCCCTGTTATCGGCGGCTGGTTCGGTTTCGGCGGTTTCGGCATCAGCGCCGATGCTCCTGAAGCTGTCGGCGGCAACCTGCATCCTGCCGTTGACTTTCTCTTCCAGGCAGCCTTCGCTGCAACCGCTGCAACGATCGTCTCGGGTGCAGTTGCCGGTCGCATGAAGTTTGCATCCTATCTTATCTATTCTGCTGTCATCACCGCGATCATCTATCCTATCAGCGGTTACTGGAAATGGGGTGGAGGATGGCTGGATCAGCTTGGATTCTATGATTTTGCCGGTTCACTGGTTGTTCATGCTCTCGGCGGCTTTGCCGGTCTCGCAGCCGCAATCGTGCTTGGACCACGTATCGGACGTTTCAATCCTGACGGTTCGCCGAATGCTCTTCCCGGACACAACCTCGCAATGAGTGCGCTGGGCGTCTTCATCCTCCTTATCGGATGGTTCGGCTTTAACCCCGGAAGCCAGCTTGCCATAGCAGGCGCGGACAACACCAGCATTGTCATGATTATCGCTACCAATACGATGCTCGCAGCTGGAGCAGGCGCAGTCCTTGCCATGATCGCCGCATGGGTCATGTTTAAGAAGCCGGATATTACCATGGCCCTGAACGGTTTGCTTGGCGGTCTTGTCGGTATTACGGCAAACTGTGACTCGGTAAACTATAACGAAGCCATTATAATCGGTGCAGTTGCCGGTATCCTGGTGGTTGTTGGTGTCAAGATGCTCGACGCGATGAAAATCGACGATCCGGTCGGTGCATGGCCTGTACATGGTCTCAACGGTATCTGGGGCGGTATCGCCACCGGAATCTTCGGCGGCCACCCAATCGTTGCCCAGATTATCGGTTCGATTGCCATTCCGCTCTGGGGCTTTGCAACGATGTTGGTTCTTTTCCTTATTCTCAAGGCTGCCGGAATTTTGAGGGTATCCAGAGATGAGGAAATGAAAGGTCTTGATATTTCAGAGCATGAAGAAGAAGCCTACCATGGTTTCCAGATATTCTCTAACCAGTAACGGCTAACAAGGAGCAAAAACCATGAAATATATCGTAGCAATGATCCAGCCTCACAAGCTGCCTGATGTAAAGACGGCGCTTGCTGAAGCCGGGGTCTATAAAATGACGGTAACCAATGTCCTGGGCTGTGGCGCTCAGGGCGGATATACCGAGGTGTACCGCGGAGTTCCCAACGAGATCAATCTTTTGAAAAAGATAAAACTCGAAATCGGCGTCAACGACGAATTCGAACAGAAAACTGTCGAAGCCATCATCAAGGGAGCTAAAACAGGGGAAATCGGAGACGGAAAAATCTTCGTCTTCGATCTGCCGAAATGCATCAGGATACGTACCGAAGAGACGGGGAACGATGCTATCGGCTAATCACCAGGAACCCCGGATTTCCCTTGGTCAGAAGGAATTCCGGGGAACCACTTACAGCAACACTCAATCAACAATTCAAAAGGAAGTTACAACATGAAAAAAACATCAAAATTTTTAACACTTCTTGTGGGTATCGTCGTGATGTTCTCAGGAGTTGCCAAAGCTGACTGGAGTGTCGGCGCAGATGTCGTAAGCCGATATGTATGGAGAGGCACACAGTTCGGCGACGGCGTTGCCGCACAGCCTTGGCTGAGCTATACCTTTCCGGGTATCGGCGTCGAGGTTGGCGCATGGGGCTCCTACGACCTCAGCGATGATGATGAAAATGAGGCTGACCTTTATGTGACAGTACCTCTTGGTGAAAATTTCAGTTTCACCGTCACCGATTATTTCTTTCCATCTGGTGGCGATGACAATTATTTCGACTGGAGTGATGACGGCGGGCACGTCATCGAGCTTGGAGCCGGGTTTGAAGCCTCAAACTTCAGCTTGATGGGCGCTGTTAATGTCAGCGGCGACGACGACAACTCTGTTTACGTCGAGGCTGGATACACTTTCTGCGACAATGATATCTGCACCGCGTCCTTGTTTGCCGGCGCTGGTGACGGGCAGTATACCAATGGCAGCGATGCCGCTGGTGATTTCGATCTTGTCAACGTTGGTGTGACTGCATCGAAAGACATTTTCACTGCATCGTATATCGTCAATCCGGACCTCGAGACATCCTGGCTGGTTCTTGGCGTCACGCTGGAACCTTAAGGAAGGGAAGCTACTGTCTGTCGCGCACAGTATTATCTCCGTTTGTGTTGCTTATAAACATGTGTGCTCAATGCCGGCAGGCATAGCGATTCCAGGTGAGAAAGCGGGCCTTTGCCCGTTTTCTCTTGCACATCCATATAACAATTGTTAACAATGTAGCACCTTTCCATATTTTGTGTTACCTTGTCCTTTAGGGTACCTCTATTAATTTGTTGCGCACCCTGATTACTTCGTTGTCCCGACACGTCGGGAAACCCCGGTTTTGAAGTTCATCCCGATTGCATCGGGACTCTGTCCGCCTTATACTCAAGGCGCTCACGACAATCAATAGAGGCGCCCTTTTGATCAGCGAGGAAACAGCAATTGACGACATTTTGATGCGCCGAGTCATGATCAAGAGGTTGTGAATTGCTCCAGGACTCGCTCCTCTTGTCTAACAGATGGAAAGCAAACAGTAATGAAACGTTTCGGCGTCTCACTTGAAGATGATCTTCTTGAACGGCTTGACAGACTGGTTACGGCTCATACATTCCCGAACAGGTCACAGGCAATACGCTTTCTCATCAGGAAGCATCTCAAAGAAGAACAGTGGAAAAACAATCGGGAAGTAAGCGGTTGCCTGGTGCTTGTATACGATCATCACAAGTCCGACCTGCAAAAAAAGCTGACAAGCATCCAGCATGATTATCATCATCTCGTTATCTGCGGCCAGCATGTCCACCTCGATCACGACAACTGCATGGAAACGATAACCCTGAAAGGCAAGGCAACAGAACTGCAGGAACTGGCCGATAAACTGATCGCGGTCAAGGGAAT
>JANQFD010000160.1 GCA_028278005.1 Chlorobium sp.
CTGGAAGAGTTCTTGCTGCCCAAAGTATTTCGAAATAAGTCTTTTCTTACAGCATCAGCCATTCGGGCTATTTCATACTCACTTCTGATAAGTGTTATACTGAGCTTGGTCGTATCTATTAAGAATTCGATAATTGAAGAAATAAGTTATCAAGAAGCACTATTTCAATTCCTGATTGGACCCTTATTCCAAAGAAGTTTCATATTCAGTTTCGTATTTATAGTTGTCATACTTTTTGGTTTGCAAATTATTTTACTTGTTGGAAAGGGTAACTTTGTCAGATTAATCATAGGATCATATCACCAGCCCCGTGAAATATCAAGAATATTCATGTTTGCCGATTTAAAGAATTCGACATCAATAGCCGAAAAGCTGTCAAATAAAGCATTCAGTTCTTTGATTAGAGACTTCTACTACGATATATCAGATGCAATTTTCATGTTTGGTGGAGAAATCTACCAGTATGTTGGCGATGAAATAGTGATTGTCTGGCCATTTAGAAATAAAGATTCAAACTGCATAAAGTGTTTTTTTAAGATGCAGGAAATCATCGAACAGAATAAAAGTAATTACCAATCAAAGTATGGTGTGGTTCCTGAATTTAAAGCGGGAATTCACGGCGGAAAGGTTATAGTGACAGAGGTTGGAAAACAAAAAAAAGAAATTGTTTATCATGGTGATGTTCTCAATACTACATCAAGAATTGAAGGAAAATGTAATGGGCTTGGGCAAAAAATTCTGGTATCCGAGGATGTTTTGAATTTTATTGACCTTAACCAAGAATTTACTGTGGAGAAAAAAGGAAATATTGAATTAAGAGGCAAGGTGGATAAACTAAACCTCTATGGAATAACAAAATGCAGGTGAACGTAAGTGTTCGGCACAGGAGATAGATGAGAAGACTGTCACGCCAAATCCAACTGTCGCTATTTCCTCAAACCGGCAGGCCTGATGCCATTGCCATTGTGCGAAAGAGATGCACACAGGACTTGGCATCGTTTCGTGTTTATCAACAGCTTCTACCGAATGTCCACTTTTATCCTCAGCCTGAAGAGCCATGCTGCTTCATCTTTGCACCGTGGAACGATGGGAAGGATGGTTGCCACATGCTCAGATGTTCCCCTGACCTATAGCAAATGAGAGTAAGTGGGATCAAACTCAACGAAGTTAGTAGACAGGAACGCAGAGTGGTATTAAGCGTGGGGTTATGCTTGATGTTAACAGTAGGTTTGGCGAAATTGTGAAGAAGTGTTGAACAGGCTGATTATCATTATCTTATATGTTTTTTTTCTATAGAATTACAAGAAATTCTGTCGTGCAGATAATGAATAATGTTAGACCTACATAGGAGGCAAAACATGAAGTCATTAATGAGTCTATCCTTGTTGCTCGTCATCGCAGCCTTCGCTGGGTGTGCATCTATCGACAAAACCATGGAGTCCTGGATGGGGCATCATCAGTCTGACCTGATCGCTAGATGGGGCCCCCCTAAGCGAGTGCTGAATGATGGTCAAGGCGGAATGATCTTTATGTTCCCCACTCGTTCATGTGCCCCAGCAGGCACTGCCAAGACTACTGTTACTGGTTCTGCCTACGGATCCGCGTATACCACGTATGGATCAGCCACAGGTCATAAGATTTACAATCCACAACCAAACGCTTCTTACAAGGCGTATAGGATGTTCTGGATTGACTCGAATGGTGAGATATAGCGATGGTCTTCGAAGGGCTTGTGAATGACTAGGGCATGATATAAAGATAGTCGTAATGAATGAGGGCCTTTTCACCCTTTTTCCCCAGCACCTCTTTTGTTTTCTCGGAGCCATATTGCGCCATGCCGTAACCGATGGCTTCACCGTTTTCAGAGCAGATCTTGATAATGTCCCCCTTGAAGAAGGTACCGACGACGGATTCGATGCCTACGGGCAGAAGGCTATTCGCACGCTCCTGGGAACGCAGGGCGGCTTCCGCCCCCGCATTGATCAGGACAGCTCCTTTTTCAAGGCCCTCGCTATGTGCGATCCAGCGTTTGCGTCCATGAACTGTTTTTTGCGGAATGAACCGTGTTCCGACTTCTTTACCGCCGAGAATGTCAAGAAGAATGTTGTCGGTTTGTCCGTTGGCAATGTGGACGGTGATCCCGAAACGTGCGAGTTTGTGTGCGATATGGCATTTAGTCAGCATGCCGCCTCTGCCGAATTCCGATTTTCCCGGTTTGATGTACTGATGAAAATGTTCTGTGGCGATGTCGATAGTGCTGATGACCTCTGAAGTGCTCTCTTCCTTTGTCATATCGAAAAGACCGTCGACATGAGACAGGATGATGTATGCGTCCACCTGCATCATGGAGGCGATCATTCCGGAAAGCTCGTCGTTATCCGTGAACATAAGCTCCGTTACGGAGACGGCGTCGTTCTCGTTGATCACCGGAATGATGTTCTGTTCCAGAAGCGATGCAAGGCAGGTTCTGATGTTAAGGTAATGTAGCCGGTCGCGGAAGTCGCTTTTCGTGACCAGGATTTGCGCGATGTTCAGTCCGCATTGATCAAAAAGATCTGCATAGGTATTGATGAGTCTTATCTGGCCGGTTGAAGCAAGAACCTGTCGCGAAGCAACAGGTGAAAGGCTGGACGGCAACCGGACGATTGAACGGCCGGCACCTACCGCGCCGGATGAAACAAGGAGTACTTCGATGCCCAGCTTTCGGAGCTCCGCGATCTGCGCAACAAGTTGGCAGAGTATCTCAAGATCCAGTTCACCCTGTTCATTGGTAATGACATTGGTGCCGACTTTGACGACTATTTTGCGGTAGAGCGGTTCTGACATGGATGTTTTTAAAGCATTGAGCCCCGGCTGAGGTGCAGCCCGGCGACGCCGATGATGATCAAAAGCAGTGAAAGCAGTTTCAACATACCAATCGGTTCGTTAAACCATACAACCCCGACAAGAGTTATCAGTGCTGTCCCGATACCGGCCCAGACGGCATAGGTCATTCCCACAGGAAGTACTTTCAGTGCCAGCGTGAGAAATGTAAAACTACAGCCGTAAAAAATAAAGATCGAAAGCGAAGGAAGGGGTTTCGAGAATCCTTCCGAGAGTTTCATGGCTGTCGTACCCGCAACTTCCAGCAGAATAGCGGCTGAGAGGTAAATCCAGTGCATTGTATACAATACTTTACGTTTGCATGGCGCCTGTTTTCTTGTCGTTTTCCATTCCGTCTCTGTGTCTGCTTTCATAGTAATAGACAAACACCGACATCAGGAGGTTGCTGGCCAGAATCACTGCAAATACAGTCGGGAGAAGCATCTCTGAGGTGACTACTTTGCTGTCCAGAACGATAAAAGCCATAACGGCGGTTGCAAGTCCTCTGGGAATAAGGCTGAGTGTCGATGAAATATGTGCACTCCGGAGAGAGGGTGAAAGCGGCCTGACAAGATTGACTGTGGTCGCGCGGCTGATGAAAAAGATGCCGAGTATAGCCGCGGCCATCAGGAGAACGTCCTGGGTGAACAGGTTGAAATCCAGCAGCAGTCCGATATACACAAAGAAAAAGGTTCTCACCAGAAAGGTAAGCTCGGCATTTATTTTTTTTACCACCTCGTCGAGTTCGAAATCTTCGATATTGAGCGTGCTGTTGATTTTTGCGAGAAATGACTGGGATTTTGCCGCGAGCATTTTGCTGTTGCCGAGCAGTATGCCGAAGGCCAGAATGGTTATGGCCGCTTCACCGCCTAAAAAATCGGTCAGGGTGTAGAGAAGCAGGACGAATCCCAGTGTCAGCATGTACGCCAGATTCTGTTTGCTGAAGTAGCCCATGAAACGGCTCCAGACAAGGCCGCTGAATGCAGCAAGAAGAATCGATATGCCAATGCTGACAAGGATGTGGCTGAGGATTGAGGCTTCTTCAATATGCCCGGGCTCACGCAGGATATTGATGTAGATAATGACGGAGATGACCGTAAGGACTTCGCTTATAACCGCTTCGAGGGTTAGCAGTGTTTTCAGGTTTTTTGTGATAGTGAGCCTTGGCAGCACCGGCAGAATTACCGCCGGGCTTGTTCCGCCGAATATAAAGCCGTAAAGAAGGGCTTGTGTCATTTCCATCTGGAACAGAATAAGGCAGAGGGCGGTAATACCGGCTGCCGCAAGAGCGAACGATAGAAATCCCAAGAGCAGGGCGGAAGAGAACTGGCGTATCGCAAGATCAAATTCCAGATCGAGGCCGCCTTCGAAAAGAATGAGAATAAGAGCGAATGTTCCGAAATACGGAGCTATTTCAAGGAAAATGTCGCTTTTCAGGATATGTGTGACGGGGCCGAGCACTATTCCCGCCAGCATGAGAATGACCGGGGTGGGGATCTTGGTTTTTGTAAACAGAAAGTCGCCGACAACCCCAAGCACTATGATTCCGCCGATCAACGCGGCGAAAAGGGATACATCCATTTCCAGGCAGGTTGTTATTACATTTTCGCCGTTTTTCCTTGTCGCTCGCAGACGCTCCGTCAATCGGTTCGGAGGGGAGCCGTTACCGCAATCTCATAAAGAGTAAGCGGAGCAGGGTCATGACGCAGAGGGACAAGAATCGTCAACAGATTTTCTTTCACAATGGTGGTGTTCTGCTTCTTCACGGCATTTTGCAAACACCTGAAGGCTGAAGCTCCCGAGCGTGAAACCGTTCTTCTCGCATAGTTTTTCAAGGATATCGTTCAGTTTGTCATTGTGAACTTCGACAACCCTGTCACATTGTTCGCAGATAATGTGCAGATGGTTGTCCACTCCATAAGATTTTTCGTAATGCGTGTGTTTATGACCCAGGTCGATCTTGTTGACAAGATGAAACTTGAAAAGCAGGTCGAGGGTATGATAGACCGTGGCTCTGGATATGCTGACGCCTTTTTTCTTGAGGCGGACAAATATTTCGTCAGCGTCCAGGTGACTGTCTGATTCATAGATCTCACGTATAACGGTCAGTCTTTCCGTGGTACACCTGTAACCTTCTTCTTTCATCGAGGCTTTGAAAACAGATTCCGCCTGCTGGGCTTGCTCGGCAAGCTTCTTTCGACCTTTTTTCTTGGTTGATACCATATATGAAGGATAAAAGTTACATGTATTTCTCTGCCATCAGCTTATCCTGAACATTTTGGCAGAGTTTTGAAAAAACTGCCTCCAGATGGTCTATATCCCGGGTATTTGCTCTGAGCACGTAGACGAACATGCCGTCCTTGCTTCCGGACCTGAAGAAAAGCGGTTTCGGATCGAGCATGATGCCGTCGGTTCCAAGCGCGGCATTGACAACGAGCTCCCGAAGCTCTTCTTTTCTCGTATGTTGCCTGAGGGCAAACGTAAACTCGAGCGAAAGATGTCCGTTTTTCTGAACAGATTCGGTGTAATTTACAATTTTTGAGCGAAATGCAGCTTTGTTCGGAATAACGACGATTTCCTGACGAAGGTTTCTGATGCGGGTGACAAGGAGTCCCTTGTAAATGATGGTTCCTTTGATTTCTCCGAGCATAACCCGGTCCCCGACCCGGAAAGAGCCGGTGTAGTTGAGCATGATGCCGCTGATAATATTCTGGACGGTAGGAACGGACCCGAGTGAAAAAGTCAACCCCAGAATAATTGCGAAAGCAAGAGCGGCAGGGCTGTTTGCAAGAGGGAGCGACGCAAACAGCAAAAACAACAGCATGACGTAAATGACGATCTTGACAATTTTTCTCGTTGGTTCCGCCCATTCGGCTTCGAATCCGACAAACTTCAGCTCGCCTTTGGCAATATTACTGAAAATAATATCGCTGAACTGACCGAGATAGCGTGTAATGGTGATCAGGATGATAATCACGATCACGTTGGGGATCAGTGTGACAAATTCGGCTAAAAGCTTTTTTGCGGGCTCAAGAACGAAAGCAAGCAGGTTTGTCGACAGGTCCTCCGTCCAGGGGAAAAAGCTGAGTACCGTTGTGAGATAGGCATAGATCAAAAGGATTTTCACGAACAGCTCGGCTATCCTGCTCAACCAGCTGAACCCCGATGCAAGATGGTCGGGAGAAAGAAGCTGTATAAGCTTGTTCTGGCTGTTGGAGCTGTGGTGTAGCCTGATTTTCTGTATCCATCCGTCCATAAGCGTAAAGAAACTGTTCAGATAGTGCCAGAAAACAGCAAGAGCAACAAGGAGTGCCAGCGATTTGAGGACGCTAAGCAAAATGTTGCGCCCGCTGGTTTCCTCCCTGAATTTTTCCGCCTGGGTTGAAATAATCGTCAGTACGGTGTCGGCAAGTTCATTTCGAGACATATTCTCGGCAGCAGCATCTTCGTCACTGAAGGCGGCAATGATGTTTTGCGGGGTTTTTATTGCGGTCAGTGTTTCGCCCTCGACAATCGTGAGTGAATCGACATGGCTCGACGAGCGGAAAAAATCCGTCAATAACCTGGAAGTCTGTTCCGCCCTTTGAAGAGGTTCGATATTTGCTATTGTACCATAAAGACGAAAAACTTCATTGCTGTTTACCGTGACGGGAAAACCTCCCTGTTGTTTCAATGAATCGGAAAACGCTTTTATCACATCCTTGTCGTCGATCCGTACCGGCCCGTTTGATTCGGCTTCAGTTGCAAGACTGTCATCGACAGTTTCGTTTTTTACGGATATTCCGGTGCCGCTCTGCACTGCACTGGAATCGGCAGCGGCAAAGCTTGCTTCTCCATGGAGGAAGAACAAGGAACAAAGGAAGAGAAGGAAAAGAGATTTCATGACAAGCTTGAGTAACATATGCAAGGGTTAAACTGATCACATCGGTTCGGTGTTGCCGTGGCCGGCTGAACGAACACATCACGTGTTTTCGTTCAGTCGGCACTAAACGTAGGAAATAGTACCTAATTTAGTTAAAATTAATCCGATATTGTCAAATTCCATGAACGGGGTTTCCGGAAAGTTGTTTTTCCCGAAGCATGTATAGCGACATCTGAAGCCTCCGGCAGGTTTTCTGAAAACAGGTTGCCTGGTAGAAAGCGGACAGCAACTTTTTACCATGTGCCCGGGTTTGAAATGTTGTGTACGGCTCACGTCAGGGCTGCCGGAAAGGAATGATAAACGGGTTGAACAAATCCGGGAGAACGTTGGAAAAAACAGATATCGTGATTGTTATGCTATTCAGGAAAAATTGAAGTACTCAACGCAGCAAAATGATATTACCGATAAACACCTATAGTGACGAAGTATTGCGCAGGAAAGCAAAACCCTTGAAAACAATCGACACAGAGCTTGAAGAGCTTATTGGAAATATGTTCGAAACCATGCGGAATGCGGAAGGGATAGGACTGGCGGCTCCACAGGTGGGTGTTTCGCTTCGTTTGCTTGTTACGGACATTTCCATTGCGGATGGTTACGAAGGAGCTTCTCCAATGGTCGTTATCAATCCGCATATTCTTGCCGTCAGGGGCCTGAACACAATGGATGAAGGGTGTTTGAGCATTCCTGAGGTCAGTGGCGAAGTTGTCCGCCCTTCCGTGATAGAGTTGAAATACCGTGATGAATATTTTGAAGAGCGTATCGGAGAGTTTGACAAGCTCGCGGCGCGGGTTTTGCTGCATGAGATTGACCATCTTGACGGAACACTCTTTGTAGATCGATTGCAACGGCGAGACCGCAGAAAAGCCCAGAAAAATCTTGATGCAATAACTCGCGGTGAGGTGACGACAGGCTACCCTGTGGCTTTGCATGAAGCGTATGGAGGGGTAAAGTGAGAGAGACGGTTCTTCCCCTTACCGCTATGAATGTATTCTCCGATTCAATTGCATCGTTTTGCCGATCATGCCGGGACACTTTCTTGATGGAATCGGGACTCATGACACGTAACAGAGGTACCCTTCAATGAGGATAATATTCATGGGAACGCCGGAGTTTGCTGTTCCTTCCCTCTGCGCCATAGCGGAAGCCGGGGGTGATTTTGAAATTGTCCTTGTGGTTACCGGCAGGGACAAGCCGAGAAAAAGCAGCAGATCCGAACCTGAGCCGACGCCGGTAAAGAAAACAGCAAGGAAGCTGGGAATCACTGTGCTTGAAATAGATGACGTGAAAGATCCTCGATTTGCAGGAACGGTTGCACGTTATCGGCCTGATGTTATCGTGGTTGCCGCGTTTCGGATACTTCCGCCTTCGGTATTTGAACAGGCACGATCAGGATCATTCAATCTTCACGCTTCACTTCTGCCCAAATACAGAGGGGCGGCCCCGGTCAACTGGGCAATAATCAACGGTGACCGCGAAACCGGAGTGACGACTTTTTTCCTGCAGAAAAGCGTGGATACCGGTAATATCATCCTGCAGGAGAGTACGACGATCGGACCAGAGGAAACGGCAGGAGAGCTTGCCGGGCGATTATCGGTTATCGGTGCCGGATTGGTTGTCAGAACTCTGGAACTGATAAGGGATGGAAAAGCTGAGCCGGTAAGGCAGGATGAGGCAGGGATAAGCAGAGCTCCCAAGCTGACTTCCGAAAATACACGGATCGACTGGGCGGAGCCTGTCGATGCAATCTGTGATTTTGTCAGGGGGCTCTCCCCGAAACCGGCAGCCTGGACGGTGTTCAATCATAGAAAAGTGAAAATGTATACAGTGATCCCTGCCGATTTTCAGCTTTCTGAACCGGAGGAGCAGGCAATGGTTCCCGGAAGCCTCTGGATGGATGGGGACCGTCTGTTTGTTATGGGGCTTGATGGGTGGGTTGAAATTCTTTCCCTTCAGATGGAGGGAAAACGCAGGATGAATTCTGCTGAATTCTGCCGCGGATTCCGTTGTGAAGAGGATTGCCCCGCGTTTTCATAGGGACGCCGGATTCATTATATTCCCCGGTATTTTTCTCATTCAACTAAAGGGCACCTCTATTTATCTCTACTGCGAGCCATGATTACTTCGCTTTCCCGACAAATCGGGATACCGTCCGCCTTGTATCCCGGGGCGATCACAACAATTACATTAAGGTACCCTAAAATGAACTGTTTATGCATTCGAGCAGTACGGTAGTTAATGCTATCAGGAACTTCTGTATCATAGCTCATATAGACCACGGCAAGTCCACGCTTGCGGACAGGTTTCTCGAAGCGACGGATACACTTCAGCACAATCAGATGGCCGAACAGGTGCTTGATGACATGGACCTTGAGCGCGAAAGAGGTATCACCATCAAGAGTCACGCGATTCGGATGCACTACAAAGCTGCCGACGGTGACGCTTATATCCTGAACCTGATCGATACACCTGGACATGTCGATTTCAGTTACGAAGTGTCTCGTTCTCTGGCCGCCTGTGAAGGGGCTTTGCTTGTTGTCGATGCAACACAGGGGGTCGAGGCCCAGACCATTGCCAATCTCTATCTTGCCGTAGAGGCCGGGCTTGAAATTATTCCTGTTATCAATAAAATAGATCTGCCTTCTGCCGACGTGGAGGGTGTTGCCCAGCAGATTATCGATCTGATGGGCGTTGAAAGGGAGGGGATTGTTGAAGTCTCCGCAAAAGCCGGTATCGGAGTCGATATTCTGCTGGAGGCAATTATCGCAAGAATTCCGGCTCCGGTTGATCATAGAGCCCATCCCCTGCGAGCCCTGATTTTCGATTCGGTTTTCGATGCGTATCGCGGTGCAATTGTTTACCTGCGTATCGTTGACGGTGTGTTGAAAAAGGGGGACAGGGTGAGGTTTTTTGCCAACAACAAAGTTTTTGTCGCTGACGAGATCGGTACAATGGCCCTCAAACGGCAGCCTTCTCCGGTGCTTGAGTCGGGAGATGTCGGTTACCTGATCTGTTCCATCAAAGATGTCCGCGATGCCAAGGTCGGCGATACGGTTACACTGGCCGATGCTCCTGCAAAGGAAAGGCTTTCGGGATACAAGGATGTCAAACCAATGGTTTTCAGTGGTCTCTATCCGGTAAACTCGGACGAGTTTGAAGATCTCCGCGAATCACTCGAGAAGCTCTCATTGAATGACGCATCGCTGGTTTATACCCCCGAAACCTCGGCAGCGCTCGGTTTCGGGTTCAGATGCGGATTTCTCGGTCTGCTCCATATGGAAATCATACAGGAAAGGCTGGAAAGAGAGTACAAGGTCAACATCATAACAACGGTTCCAAACGTTGAATACCGGGTGGTCGGGACCGATGAAGAGGCGATTGTTGTCGACAA
Source organism: Chlorobium sp. (assembly GCA_028278005.1). Lineage (GTDB taxonomy): Bacteria > Bacteroidota > Chlorobiia > Chlorobiales > Chlorobiaceae > Prosthecochloris. The sequence goes on from JANQFD010000160.1 coordinate 10,173, forward strand.
TCCTTCAAAGATGCCCGATGCCGGGTTGATCAAGCAGATCGAGGAGCCGTATGTGAGTATTCACATCATCACGATGTCCGAGTATATCGGTAATATCATGAAGCTTGCAATGGAGAGGAGGGGCGAATATAAAAATACCGATTATCTCGATACATCGAGGGTCAATCTGCAATTCGAATTTCCGCTTGCAGAAATTGTTTTTGATTTCCATGACAAGCTTAAATCGGTATCGAAAGGATATGCTTCGATGGACTATGAGTACATCGGCTATCGCATTTCGGACCTTGTGAAGCTCGATGTGCTTCTCAACGGTGAGCCGGTTGACGCACTTTCCACGATCGTTCACCGTTCAAAGGCATATGATTGGGGGAGAAGGCTTTGTCAGAAACTCAGGGGGATCATACCGAGGCAGATGTATGAGGTGGCCATTCAGGCAGCTATAGGCAGCAGGGTTATCGCCCGGGAGACGATATCGGCTATGAGAAAAAACGTGCTGGCCAAATGCTATGGCGGCGATATCAGCCGAAAACGAAAGCTTATTGAAAAGCAGAAAGAAGGTAAAAAGCGCATGAAGCAGGTCGGACGGGTGGAGGTTCCCCAGGAAGCGTTTCTTGCAGTACTGAATATGGATGATCAGTAGGGACGCGCGGCGGGCGCAAGATAGCAGGACGAAAAGCGTCAAAAAAAACAGTGGTACCCGGGTTTCAGGGGCGATTGTAACATTTAAACATAAAGGCTTTGGGAAAGGGAAAGAAAAAAACAGGAAAACAGCATTCAAAGGAGTGGTTTGAGGCATTGCTTATCGCCCTTGTTTTTGCCACGATTATCAGGATGTTTATTGTTGAATCCTATCGGATACCCACCAGTTCGATGGAGAAAACATTGCTTGCCGGTGATTTTTTGTTTGTCAATAAATACGTATACGGGGCAAAAGTCCCTTTCACCGATTTCAGGCTGCCAAGGATCGATACGGTTGATCGCGGAGATATCATCGTGTTCAAATTTCCCCAGGACAGATCGTTGAACTACATAAAAAGATGTGTTGCGGTAAGTGGAGATATCCTTGAAATAAAAGACAGGGTTATTTTTGTCAACGGCAAAAAAGCCGCATTGCCGCCGCATACACAGTTCCTTGGCGACATGCTTCCCGACGGCTATCCGGATCAGCTGGTTTTTCCGAAATATTCAGGTTTCAACAAGGATAATTACGGACCTATCAGAATTCCCAAAAAGGGTGATGTGGTGAAACTTGATCAGGAAAACTACCATTTCTATGCCGATCTTATTCAGGAAGAGGGGCACAGTATCGGTATAACCGGTGAGAGGATACTTGTCGACGGAAAGCCTGCGGAGACATATGTTGTCGAGCAAAATTACTTTTTTGTAATGGGAGACAACAGGGACAACAGTCTTGACAGCCGTTTCTGGGGTTTTCTTCCCGAGAGGGATCTTATCGGTCAGGCGCTGATGGTATACTGGTCATGGAACCCGGATATATCCCTGCTTGAACCGGTTGAAAAGCTCAGTTCAATTCGTTGGCAGAGAACCGGGCTGATGGTTCATTGAGAAGGCGAGAATACGAAATGTTTTTCGGCGGCGAGGATTAACCGCGAAATTTCTCTGGTTGAATGTTCGGCGGACTCTTTACTGAACAGCAGATTGCAGAGGTCGAGGTCATCGATGCAGAGTTCCCGGATAGAGACGCTGCCGTTTGCTGCCGCATGATGTTGCGTCTTCATGACAGGAGTAAGTTCAAGGTATTGCACTGTTACCGAGTGCAGATCAAGCCCTGCCCTCAACTGTTCTATCGACAGGGTGTAACGGTTTTCCGTCGCTGAACCTATTGCTTCCGAAATGCTGACCTTCAACTCACGGTTGAGGTATGCGTTCGTCAGCAGATAGATGACAAGGTAGCCGGTAGTAAAAAGGATTCCGGGTGAAAGAGCAAGCGCTTTCAACCATTTGTCTACAGTGATTTTCCGGCTTTGGTCATATGTTTCCGGGTGCTTTGTCTGCAATGGGGTACAGGGGTTGCATTGATTTTCTCTTCTGTTTTATGATAGTGAATTTTTCTTTTATTTAAGCAATTGTATCATTCATTCATCCGCTGATCCATGGTATACACAGGTCGCACGACCGCTTTTACCCTTAATCCTCTTGTGAAATCCGTTCATGCTGATACGGAAACCCCTGTTTCGGTATATCTGAAACTACGGGACAACTATTCATGTCTGCTCGAATCGGTGGAAGGAGAGGAGAAGCTCGCCAGGTTTTCCTATATCGCTATCGATCCGGTTGCGATTTTAACCGGTTCGGTTGACGGTGATGTTTCGCTCGAAGTGCGGGATAGCCGTTTCAGGGAGCTTGAAAAGATCGCAGAAGAGAAAAAGAACCTTAGAGAAATAATAGACCGCTGCCTTGAATCTTTCGGGTCATCTCAACGCAGCGAGAGTGAGGTGGGTGCTTCCCCGATGATCACTTCGGGAGCTTTCGGATACTTCGGTTATGATACGATGCATCTGGTTGAGCGGATTCCATTTCCCCGGAAACCCGATCCCTCAGGTCTTCCTGATGTGTGCCTGCTGTTCTGTGATAAACTGGTTGTCTTTGATAATGTGAAGCGCAAGGTCTTTATCATTGTCAATTACCTTGATGAAGAGGATCGCGGGAGAGCGGAACAGGTTATCGAGGTCATTCGTGAAAAAATGTATCGGCCTCTTGACGAATCTCTTGTGCATGTGAAGCCGGAACAGCATGAAGAGGTTGTTTCCAACACCCTCAAAGAGGATTATCTCGAGAAGGTGCTTGTTGCAAAAGAGCATATCAAGGCAGGAGATATCTTTCAGGTTCAAATCTCCCAGAGGCTCAAACGTCGTTTGAACACCACTCCTTTCGATGTGTATCGTATGCTGCGGACCATAAATCCTTCACCATATCTGTATTATTTCGACATGGGTGAGTACCACATAGTCGGATCCTCTCCCGAGCTGCTGGTAAAGGTGAGCACGAGTGAAAAAGGGAAAAGGATCGTCGATACACGTCCTATCGCCGGTACCAGGCCCAGGGGAAAGACATATGAAGAGGATGCACTGATCGAAGAAGATTTGTTGTCCGACGAAAAAGAACGCGCGGAACATCTGATGCTCATCGATCTGAGCAGAAACGATATCGGCAGAATCGCGAAAATCGGTACGGTTGAAACCAACGAGATGATGATCATCGAGCGATACTCGCATGTCATGCATATTGTCAGCAATGTGAGGGGAGAGCTGCAGGACGAGTATAGTCCGATGGATGCTTTCTGGGCGTGTTTTCCGGCCGGAACATTGACCGGCGCTCCAAAGGTCAGGGCAATGGAGATTATTTACGAACTCGAGGAAGAAAAACGCGGTCTCTACGGGGGCGCTGTCGGGTTTATTGATTTCCGGGGAGAACTCGAAACGGCTATCGCAATCAGGACGATGGTCGTCAAGGATAATGTCATTTATTTTCAGGCGGCAGGAGGGATTGTCGCCGATTCAGTTCCGCTCAATGAATATGAGGAGACCATGAACAAGATGAGGGCCGGATTGCGTACCGTGGAAGCCCTCGAGGATCTGGAAGTGTGATAAACGCAAATAGTGAACATTCAGGAACAACCCATGAACAAATGCAGAACAAGATGAAAAAAAACAAACTGACCTATTTCTTTTTGATCCTGGCCGGAGTAGCCATTGGTGGACTGGTTTTCTCCAACCTTGAATTTACCTTTCCTGCAAAGGAGAGCCAGGTGGCGATATCCAATCAGGTCAATCTGGCATCGGCAGCAAACACGTTTCAGGATAAACCGATTCGTACACTACGGGATTTCAATGAAGCATTCGTGGAGATCGCCGAATCCGCCACACCTTCGGTTGTTACAATTTTTACCGAAAAAACCGTCAACCGGAGATTTATATCGCCGTTTGATTTTTTCGGAAGCCCGTTTGATGACTTTTTTGAGTCCCCGAGGAGGCGCGGCGATAGTCCCAACGGCCGCAAGGAGGTTTTACGTGGACTCGGCTCCGGGGTTATCGTCAGCAAGGATGGGTACATTCTGACAAACAGTCATGTTGTCGACAATGCCGATACCATTTATATCAGAACACACGACAACAGGAAACTTCAGGCGAAGGTGATCGGAACCGATCCCAAGACGGATATTGCCGTTATTAAAGCAGAGGCAAAGGACCTGAAACCTATCACTATCGGCAACAGTGATGATCTGCGCGTTGGTGAATGGGTTATTGCAATAGGCAGTCCGCTGGGAGAAAAGCTTGCCCGGACAGTTACACAGGGGATTGTCAGTGCCAAGGGCCGTGCAAATGTCGGGCTGGCAGACTATGAAGACTTTATTCAGACGGATGCAGCTATCAATCCCGGTAATTCGGGCGGGCCGCTGGTGAACATCAACGGTGAGCTTGTCGGGATCAATACCGCTATAGCAAGCAGGACAGGCGGTTTTCAGGGCATAGGTTTCGCGGTGCCTTCCAACATGGCCCGGCAGATCATGCAGTCTCTTGTCAGGACCGGGAAGGTTACCCGGGGGTGGCTCGGTGTAACGATACAGGATGTTGACGAGAATATCGCCAAAGGTCTCAAGCTCGACAAAGCCGAAGGAGTCCTCGTCGGTACGGTTGTAGAAAACAGTCCTGCAAAGGCCGGAGGGGTGAAAACCGGAGATGTGATAGTGGAAATCGACGGTAAAAAGGTCAGAGATACCATCGAACTGCGCAATACCATCGCAAGAACAGCGCCAGGTAAAACGGTCAGACTCACGCTGTGGAGAAACGGCTCATTAAAAAAACTGGCGGTCAAGCTTGATGAGATTCCCGATCAACCTGTTGCGGCGGAACAGCAGCAGGAAATGAGCGATCTGCTCGGTTTCAAAACTGCACCGATGACGTCGGAACTTGCATCGAGATACAGGTTGCAAGCCGATGCAGGCAAGGTTGTCGTCACGGATGTCGATCCCTCAGACAACGCTTACCGGGCCGGGCTGCGTCCGGGCGATGTGATCAAGGCGGCAAACCGTAACAACATTACCTCGTACAAGCAATTTTTATCGATTGTGGGCAAGATGAAAGAAGGGGATCTTTTGTTCCTGTTGATCAGCCGCGGCGGCAGCAATGTATATTTCGCGTTTAACCTGTAAACCAGCTTTGCAGGCTGTGCAAAGAATCGTACATTGTTCCCTATGAACGGAGGTAAAGTCAGCAGTATATGGCTGGCTTTACTTTTTTTATTGACGAAATGGCATCCTTGTCACAGGTGTGAGGGATGTCAACCATAAAATGCAGGCATATGAGTGACAGAGTGTACCTGACAAAAGAGGGATACAACAGGTTGAGAGACGAGTTGAACAGGCTCAAGAGCGATGTCCGGACGGAAGTTCTGGAGAAAATCGCAGAAGCGCGGGCTCACGGCGATCTGAGCGAGAATGCCGAATATGAGGCTGCCCGTGAAGAACAGCGGCAGCTGGAAGGACGCATTGGTGAACTGGAAAACAAGCTGACAAGGGCGACGATTCTCGACCCAAAACAGATAAGGACCGACAAGGTCTATATATTGACTTCCGTGCGATTGAAAAACCTGGTTGACAAGAATGAGATTATCGAATATACCTTGGTTTCTTCCGAGGAAGCGGATACCGACCAGGGAAAGATTTCGGTCCGTTCCCCTGTGGGCCGCGGCCTTCTCGGCAAGGCGGTCGGAGAAAAGGTGCAGATAAATGTGCCAAACGGGGAACTTCACTATGAGATACTGGAGATTTTTGTTAAATAGCACCACAAAAAATTGAACCATGGGAAAACGTCAGATTGTCTATAAAGCCGCTCAGATCGGGGGTAATAACGATCTTCTCGATCAGGAAGTGAATCTTATCACCATAGAGGACAGAGTATGGCATGGCCGGATTATTTCGGTCAATCAGTCTGAAGTTGTACTCAGGGATGCTCGATCGGGAAAGCACAGGTTTGCTATCGAGCAGATCGATAAAATTTACAGAGACATTGTAACCGACTATTAACCATGCGCAAAAAAATTGTTGTTGGTAACTGGAAAATGAATAAAACGGTTGCTGAAGCAGGTGAACTTGCCTCGACCGTTCTCGAACAGCTTGGAAACGGTATAACCGGGTGCGAGGTCGGCATTTCCCCGGCCTTTCCGGCACTTGCCGAGGTGGGGAAAATAATCGAGCGGAGTGATATTCACCTCGTTGCGCAGAATTGTCATTATGAGGACGATGGCGCCTATACCGGCGAGGTTTCGGTGCGGATGCTGGGGTCTCTCGGTTGCTCATATGTCATTATCGGTCATTCCGAGCGCAGGCAGTATTTCGGTGAAACCAATCAAACGGTGAATCTCAGGGTCAGAAAAGCGCTTGCAGGAGGCATGCGGGTTATCATGTGCGTCGGTGAAACTCTGGAAGAACGTGAAGGCGGCGTTACTGACAGGATAGTTACCGAACAGGTGCGGGAAGGTCTTAAGGAGGTCAGTGATCTTGACGGTGTTGTTCTGGCATATGAGCCGGTCTGGGCCATAGGGACAGGAAAGACAGCGACGCCGGAACAGGCTGAAGAAGTGCATGCTTCTATCCGTGCGACGATCGACGATATGTTTGGAGAAACGGCCGCCGGGCATCTCCGTATCCAGTACGGTGGCAGCGTGAAACCTTCAAACGCCGGTGAACTGTTTGCCAAGCCGAACATTGACGGGGGACTGATAGGCGGAGCAAGTCTGAAAGCCGAGGACTTCGTGGCGATTGTCAAAGCAGCAGGGGATAGCTAGTTGGTTTGATTGCCGGTTGGCGTGAGAGTCCCTTCGTAATATCTATAAGTCATATAGGACACATAGGACCTATATGACTTATGTTTTTATGAGGGTTAGTGCTTTTTGTTCTCTACTCCTTCGTCACTTCCTGCGACTTTTTCATCGAGCAGAAATCGGGACCGCACATGGTGCAGAAGTTATCCTCCGTGGTGTTGCCTGTATTGTCTGGTGAGCTTTCAGCATGGGCTTGTCGGGTTCTCGCCGGGTCGAACGAGAGATTGAACTGGTCATTCCAGGCAAAGGCGTAACGCGCCTTGCTCATAAGGTTGTCACGCAGCCAGGCAACCGGATTGCCTTTGGCCAGGTCGGCGGCATGGGCCGCAAGTTTGTGTACGATAACCCCTTCCCGGACATCATCCTTTTTGGGCAGGCCCAGGTGCTCTTTCGGAGTGACATAGCAAAGCATAGCGCATCCAAGGCTTGCGAGCAACGTGCCCCCGATCGCTGAATTGACATGATCGTAGCCGGCGGCGATATCGGTGACCAGCGGGCCAAGAGTGTAGAATGGCGCTTCATGACAGTATTCGAGCTGCTTTTGCATGTTCTCTTCGATGAGGTTCATCGGAACATGTCCCGGTCCTTCTATCATCACCTGAACGTCAAATTCCCAGGCTTTGAGCGTGAGTTCTCCAAGTGTTTTCAGTTCATTGAACTGTGCTTCGTCGTTCGCGTCGGCGATTGATCCGGGCCTCAGGGCGTCGCCTATGGAGATTGCAATATCGTATGCCCTGAGAATTTCACAGATTTCATCAAAATGGGTATAAAGGAAATTCTCACGGTTATGCGCGCTGCACCATTTTGCGATGATTGAACCGCCGCGGGAAACAATGCCGGTCATTCTTTTCATTGCCGCAGGGAGGAAATCGATGAGGATTCCGGCGTGAATGGTGAAGTAATCGACACCCTGCTCCGCCTGTTCAATCAGTGTGTCCCGGTAGACTTCCCAATTCAGGTCCTCGGCAATTCCTCCGACCTTTTCGAGGGCCTGGTAGATCGGTACTGTACCGATGGGCACAGGTGAGTTTCTCAGTATCCATTCGCGGGTCAGGTTGATATTATCGCCCGTGCTCAGATCCATAACGGTATCGGCTCCCCAGCGGCATGCCCAGACTGCTTTTTCAACCTCTTCGCTGATTGAAGACCCAAGTGCCGAATTGCCGATGTTTGCATTGATCTTGACCCTGAAATTCTTGCCGATAATCATCGGTTCAAGCTCAGGGTGATTGATGTTTGCCGGAATGATGGCGCGTCCATTGGCAACTTCTTCACGGACAAATTCAGGAGTGACGGATCTGTACGATTTTCCGTTCAGGGAGAACCTTTCGGTCCATGTTTCGAGCTGCTGATTTTCCCTGATGGCGACATACTCCATTTCCGGGGTGATTATGCCTTTGCGGGCATAGTGCATCTGGGTGACCGAACATCCCTGTTTTGCACGGTACGGTTTTCTTCCGTTCAATCCTGAAGAGACGCCTGGTAGTGAGGCTTCAATATCGTTCCGTTCGCTGTTCCAGCCTTCGCGTATCGGGCTGAGTCCCTTCTGGAGGTCTATTGCCGCCGATGGGTCGGAATATGGTCCGCTGGTATCATACAGCGGGAATGATGAAAACGCCATTCCCTGCAAGGTGTATGTTTTTGAAAGGTTTACCTTGCGCATGCCGACTTTTATCGGGTGTATGGAACCTTCCGTGTAGGTTTTCTCGGAGTCGGTACCGTAAAAGCTCTGTTCAGGGCAAAAAAGGTTATCAGGTGATCTGCTCATGGTAAAGTGCTGTGTCCTGGAAATAAGCAGGCAGGCTTCGTTCGGAAAGGAGAGGCAGAAGCGTGATGAGAGCAACATGCTTCATCTTTTCTTGCGACAGCATTACCTGCATCAAGTTACAAGGGTATGTTCTCAGCCCGCGGAAGGCCCCGCAAAGCACCCCCAAGATGATTCGCTGTTCTTACAATAACCAAAAACAGCCTGATTTGCAAGTGATGACGGGGTTACAGTCGCAAACGTCAAAGTCTTGCCGGTCGTCTGCCCGGATCAGTTTGACGCGTATTATTATATTTACGGTATATAATCAACGTGTTTCATTGTCGGACCATGGCATTTGCTGCTCTGTCGATTTATCAACGGTGATCTTCAAAAACAAAACGAAGGAGGAATAAACAATGAGTCTGATCATTTTCCTTGCTATCGGTGCGGTTGCAGGCTGGCTCGCCGGCAACATCATGAAAGGAGGGGGCTTTGGATTGCCTGTCAATATAATCGTTGGCATAGTAGGGGCTGTCATCGGAGGTTTTCTGTTCGATCTGTTGGGCATCGCTGCCGGAGGGTTGATCGGTTCGCTGATCACCGCTGTGGTCGGAGCAGTTGTTTTGCTCTACATAATCAGCCTCATAAAAAAAGCCTGACAGCACATCTGAACAGGAGAACCCGGTTTTCCGAAGGGCATTGCCTTAAGAAAGCAAGGACGGTCAACCGCTGACTTCACCGCTATCGAAAGGTGTCTGCAACCTTTGATCAGTGTGCTTTTATCCTTTCCTGCCGCTTCACTTCAACCGGTTTAGAAAAGAGCTGCTTTTATGTAAATTACGCATCTTGTTTTTTGAACCAGACGAATTTCTCTCAGGGATAGTACTATGAGGCAGTTCAATCTTGTCCGTCTTGCATGCTTCCAGATGGGTTTCGGCATCATGCTGGGGTTCCTTCATGTCACACTCAATCGAGTTATGACATCAGACCTCGGCATTTCGTCTACCATCGTTTTCGGCTTGATCAGCCTCAAGGAACTGCTTGCAGTTTTAGGGGTTAAAGTCTGGGCGGGCAACATGTCCGATAAGTCCCATCTTTTCGGCTATAAGCGTTCTCCCTATATTCTGCTTGGTCTGTTGAGCTGTGTGTTCTCTTTTATGTTCATGCCCGCAGTTGCCTATGAAGTCACTATCGCCGGCGTTGAATTATCGGAACTCCTTCCGGTAATCATAAAAGATGTAGCCCTTTTCAAACTTGTCATCATCTTCATCGTGTTTGGTTTCGGGCTTCAGGTTGCCACTACAGCGTACTATTCACTGCTTGCGGATTACGTAGGGGACAAGCTGATCGGCAAGGTGACCTCGGCAAGCTGGACATTGATGGTGCTGACGACCATTGTATTTGTCTACAATGTCGGGAGCTATCTCGAGCAGTATTCACCGGAACGGTTGGGCAATGTTGCTTTTGTTGGAGGACTTATCGCGCTGGGCATCGGACTGTTCGCTTTTCTCGGTGTCGAGGAGCGCAATGCATCGGCGAAGCAGGGGAAGGGAGAAAATGCGCTGACGTTCAGTCAGTCGGTCAAACTTCTTGCTTCCTCTCCCAAAGCACTTGTTTTCGCCTTGTATATCTTCGCTTCAATTTACGGGATCTTTGCATACGAGATTGTTATGGAGCCTTTCGGGGCTGAAGTCTTCGGGATGCCCGTTGCCGTTACCAATAAACTTTTCGAGCCGACCATCAAGGGCATGATGCTGATATTCATGTTGCTTGTCGGTTTTCTGCTCAACAGGATCGGTAAAAAAAGAGGGGCACTCATAGGCAATCTGCTTGGGATGACCGGGTTTACCATCGTTATTTTTTCGGGTTTTATGCTGGATGAAACCGTGCTTCGGGCCGGTTTAGTCATTGCAGGTATAGGCCTCGGGTCAGCGAGTATATCAAATCTGACCATGATGATGACCATGACCGCAGGCAGGAGTGGTGTGTATATCGGGTTGTGGGGGACGGCGCAGAGTCTTGCGATATTCCTGGCTCACTCTGGAGCCGGGGTCATACGGGACATGGTTCTTTTTTTTACAGGGAATTACATGTGGGCTTACACGTTCATTTTCGGGATAGAAATAACCGCATTCATGATATCAAGTCTGCTGCTCCCGTTCATATCTCAGCAGGAGTTTGAGGAGGAAAGCAAAGTGAAGATCGACGAGGTGCTGGCGGCCTCGGGGGGAGGCGACTGAGGGAAAGGCCTCCGATCATACCGGGTAAGCCGCGTTACAGAAAACTCAGGGCATTAGAGAGTGCTATACGTCAAAAGCAAAGGTCAAAACTCAGAAACAGTAGCGGGATTACTTCGTATCTTTGGTCCATGCAATGGCATCAGAGAGGAAGCAAAGATCGGCAATCATGCTGCTTTCTGGTCACTCGTTACGTGTCATTGAGCCATACTTATCCAATATTTCAGCAGTCTCTTTCATGAAGCATGTTTTCGGACCGGTTTCCTCAAAAAGGCTTGGGCAGTCTCTCGGCGTTGATGTGTTGCCTTCGAAAAGCTGTACATGGAACTGCATTTACTGTCAGCTCGGCAAAACCGGCGATTATGTGACGGAGCGCCGTGAATACTATCCGCGTGAAGAAATCCTGCAGGAAATCAGGCAGGCCATCGAGAGCTCGACGGCTATCGACTGGATCACATTTGTCGGTTCAGGGGAAACCACGCTTTACAAAGGGCTCGGATGGCTCATCCGTGAGACAAAAAAAGTAACGGATATTCCCGTTGCGGTCATAACCAACGGTTCGTTGCTCTCGATTGAAGAGGTGCGTCGTGAATTGCTTGAAACAGATGCGGTTTTGCCGTCGCTGAATGCCGGATCGGCAGAACTGTTCGAACGCATTGATCGTCCCGCTTCGGGCTTTACCTATGAGCGCCATGTACACGGACTTACTGAATTCCGCAAGGTCTACCGCGGAAAACTCTGGATCGAGGTTATGCTGATAGCAGGTATGAATGATTCTGCTGAAGCCTTGCAGGATATTGCCACCGCTCTTGAAAAGATAAGGCCGGATACCGTCCACCTTGTGATGCCGACCCGTCCTTCAACCGAGTCCGAAGTTCGTCTGCCATCCGAAAATGCGATTTCCAGGGCACGTCTTATCCTGTCACGTGTCGCTAAAGTCGTGCATCCTTCAAAAGGGAGCATGAACCTGAGGAACACGGAGGATATTATCGAAACGGTCACCGCAATTACCAGGCGCCACCCGCTTCAGGAGAGGGAGCTTCGCCACGCCCTTGATGAACTCATACCTGACGATCACGATCAGGTTGAGAGAATCATGGTAGGGCTTCTCGGATCGGGGAAGTTTAAAACGGTAACCTTGCAGGATGGAGAAGTCTACTGGGTGCAGGATTCGGATACGAAAGGGTAGCGGTGTTCAGCGATTCCTGACGCCGAGACAGGCTTATTCGCCGTTGTAATCCGCCCAGTTGTTCGGTGTTTCGTACCAGCGGAGGTTTTTGAGGGTGACGTTTTCCGGCAGGTGCGGCAGTATCTGGTGGAAAGCCCATTTTGCAAGGCATTCAGCGGTCGGGGGTTCGTCGGTTATCACGACGCGCTTGTTGCGTTTCGTGATAAATTCGAGGTCTTCATGGTCGTTTTTCCAGACGGCAAAACCATGGTCGAGCATGTCATGCACGTGCTGCATCATGATGTCGTTGAGGAACTTGAAATCCATAACCATTCCTTCCTCTGGATCGCCTTCCCGTTCGATAATCTTTCCTTCAACAGTGGCAACCACAGTGCCTCTGTGCCCATGCAGCTGGTTGCAGAAAGAAAAGCTGTTCGGCAGTGTGTGGCCGTAATCGAGCTCGATTTTTCGTGATATGATCATTGTTGCCGTGACCTCTTAATCTTTGTGCTGTAGAGACGCAAAGTGTACGGAAAAAAAAGGAA
>JANQFD010000021.1 GCA_028278005.1 Chlorobium sp.
GTTCTTTACAAACGCAACTGCCTCGTGTGTGCCGAACAACTCGACAATAATTGTAGAAATCAGAAATATGGCGATAGTCATTGTTGCAAGCAGGCTTGCGATCAAATGTACTCTTTTTTTCATCCTATAGGCCTCCTTGGTTAACTTTTGGTAACACTCATGCAGATATCAACAATGTGATGCTTCTCGGGATGTTCTTCAGGATTGTTCAGATACACCTCATAACATGGTCTTGACATGTCAAAGTCATAGTTGTTCTCTTCTACCCATTCCGCTAAGGCATGCCAGGCGGTGCCATATTCCTGAGGCCCTGTCAGTTCGGCAAGCATGACAGCATATTTACCGCCTGGCAGGACTTTTTTTTGAATCTCCCCGTCTACTTCGATATCAGGGGAAATGCTCATGCAGCATTCAAGTTTCAGTTCATCGGGGAGAGTTGTTTCAGGATCATCTTGATATGCCAATAAAAACACTGTTTCCGGTGAAATCAAGCCCTGTGGGACCGCCCATTGGTAAAGTTGATAAAGCTTTTCAAACAGCAGGGCAAGGCCCCGCGTATTAGCGATATGGTTGCCGGTAAATGAAACAAATGCCACCTCTTTTTCGGCTAGTTCCTGGATTTTCGGCTCCTCGTTTTTCATAATGTTGATTTTCTTCTGGAACTATGTGTGCAGCGGAGTACCGCTCAGATGCTCCGGCCTTTAATGCTTTTATCGAAATGCAAAGTCTTCACTGTGATTGCTCTGCCGGGGAATGCCGGTAGCCTGAAGTTGGACAGTGAGCGACTTGCGCAAAACTTCAGGACCGCACATACAATACGTGCCTTTGAGGACTCATTGTTTGACTGATCAATATTTGATATATCAACTATATAAAAAAATATAATCAATAAAAAAACAGGTCATGCTTACTCCTTACCTGTCGTTTCGTCTTTTACATTACAGCATTCGTTGCCCTGGATCATGCGGCAGGTCGGACTTGCAAGCCAGGTGCCTATGATCGGTGCAGTGAGGTATATCCAGAGGGTGGAGAGGTTTCCCGACAGAAGAGCCGGTCCGAGAGAGCGGGCCGGGTTCATCGAGGCGCCGCTTACCGGTCCGCCCATGAGTGCTTCGAGTGCTACAGTCCCGCCGATAGCAACGCCGGCCATAATACCTTTTTCCATATGACCGGTTGAGACGTTGAGGATAACGAACATCAGAAAGAAAGAGAGAACAATTTCAAAAACGAAGGCATTGACAATTCCTCCTGCGGGTAATGTCGAACCAAGCGTTTCATGATTTGTGAAGAGTATTTTCAGCAACCCGGCAGCAAGAATTGCTCCGGTCAGTTGACTTGCGATATAAGGCAGTACCTCTTCTTTTCTTATTCTTCCCGCGAAAAAGAAGCCCAGGGTGACGGCAGGATTGATGTGGGCTCCGGAAATATTGCCGATTGAGTAGATCATTGCCATGACAATGAGTCCGAATACCAGGCTGATACCGGTATGACCGAGCTGTGCTCCCAACAGGTCATTGACAACGATAGCCCCGCAGCCGGCAAAGACCAGCGCGAATGTGCCGATTGCCTCGGCTATATAGATGTTTCTACTGGAACTTGACATATCTGAAAAACGTACTTCCGGAATGAATGTTGTAATTAACGGACGGTACTTGAGGTGCCCTTGATGCAACTGCATGCATGCAATGTATTGCTTTCTTTAAAAGGCAGGCACATGCGGCTCGGTTTAAAGGTTTCCGGCGGGTATCAAGCGGTTTGCAGGAGACCGGGAAGCTCAGCGACAAAATCCCTGATTTCATCGCGAACCCTGCGGTAACAATCGAGCTTTTTTTCATGATCCTCAATCGATTGCGCAAGACGGGGAGGGTCATCGAAACCGGCATGGATACGTCTTGCATTGCCTGGAAAAAACGGACAGTTTTCGTGTGCGTGGTCACAAACCGTGATGATGGCATCAAACGGTACATCCTTCACCTCTTCTACATCTTTTGAATGATGTGAGGAGAGATCTATGCCTGCTTCAGCCATGACATGAACGGCGTTCTGGTTCATGCCGTGAATTTCGGTTCCGGCGGAGTAAGGTTCGAAAATATCCCCGTGCAGCTGCCGCGCCCAGCCCTCAGCCATCTGGCTTCTGCAGGAATTGCCGGTACAGAGAAAAAGAACTTTTGTCTTATGCTTGTGCATGGCTACTGAAAAGATACGGTTCAGGTATACTATTTTTCTAAACGGGTTATGATACAAAAGAAAGGAAAGGGTGTGCTGCCGTAAAGTGAGATTTTTCAAGTCTGTAACATATCCGGTTCAAAGAAAAGCAGCTGCATATTGGTGCAAAGACCATATATTTTGTCATATGGCACCACAATTTATGTATTCCGCACTTCAATTGCATGGTTGATCCCGACCTGTCGGGATCGAATTGCTCATCTTCCGACGGGTAGGGACTCCTCCGATAGAATCGGCAATCATGACAATGCACAGAGGAGTCTGTAAGAAACAGAGAAATAATACAATGGTGAGAGACGATCGAAAAGCCGGGCCCACGAAAAAGTATCAGGCTTACCGTAAGAAGCTCAAGGAGCGAATGTTTGCTGCAAAAGGCGGAGATGCCGCATATGCTGCATATGAGGACGGTTTGACCGAAAAAAGCCGTTTTATCGAGTTGAACGGAGTTGTTCACCATTACCATGATTCAGGACCGGTATCGGCTGAAGAAACGGTAGTGCTGGTGCACGGCTGGGATTGCTGGTGGATGTGGTGGCACCATATCATCCGTTTATTGAACGGCAGGGGTATAAGAACGATTGCCTATGATCTGAAAGGGCATGGGTGGTCCGATAATGATCACCGCAACGATTATTCCATCGGTTCCTTTGCGAATGATTTCAGGGAGTTTACAGATGCGCTTGGTCTCGGTCAATTCCATATCGCAGCATTTTCATTCGGACCGTTTATTGCTGTTCAGTATGCAAAGCAGTATCCCGAAACTGTCCGCTCCATGGTTTTTTTCAATTTCGGGTATCTCGAAAACAACAGCGTCATAGAAAAAATCGCCCCGGCAACAATAAATTTCACGTTTAACAATCTGTTGAGAAAAGTTTCCTGGTGGCTGCCTGCTTATGTTTTCGCACGCCTTGTGCTTTCACGCAACACGGTACTGTTCCATGATGTCCTCATTGGATTCGAGAGTCTCTCTCTTTGCGCCCCTGAAGCCATTGAGCAGTCAACAGGTCAGATAACCTCCATGGAAGTAACCGAAGGCATAGTGCGTCAGATCGAAACCCTCGACATTCCGATACTGTTCGTCGCCGGTGACGGAGACAGCATCATGACCGCTGAAAACACTGCAAAACTGGCAAGCTACAGCAAAAAGGGATTGTTTGTCAATGTTCCGCAATGCGGACATCTCATAACCCTTGAACTCCCTGATACTGCAGCTGATCTGATTGAAGAGCATATCCGGCACAATGCTGTTCAGGGTAATCCATCGGCAGTTTGAACAGAACGTATGAAATCCCGGATTTTCTGATGATTTTTCCTCCCCGGCGAATCCTCCACGCCACTTGCGGTATCGACAGCATAAGGCCTGACGGTCCGGATAGCTTCAGTCACATTTTCGGGTGTCAGGCCTCCGGCAAGAATCCCGTATCCCACATGTTCAGTTTCCCTGAAAATTTTTTTTGCCAGACTTTTTTCAATGACATGTCCCGTGCCGCCCGCCAGTCCGGGGCGGTATGCATCGAAAAGGAAAAAAGTCAATCCTGTCTCACCGGCAAAAACCTTGACCTTCTCCAGGGAGAAGTCCGGTCCGGTGCGGAATGCACGAACGACCCTTGCGCTTGTAACAGCAAGAGCCTTCTCTGCGGTGTATAACTCGGAATGGAGCTGAGCCATATCAAGCCGGCAGAAGCTGCATATTTCATTGATTTCGGCAGGTTCCTGCTCGACAAATATGCCGGCACAGGATATAAACGGGGGGAGCTTTTCAATAATGTCTCGTGCTTTTTCGGGCTCGATACAACGGGGGCTGGCTTTGCTGAAATTGAAACCCAGTGCATCGGCGCCTGCCATGCAGGAAACAAGCGCATCCTCGACAGTTGTAATTCCGCAGATTTTAATCCTTGTCATAGTTTCGGAGGGTTTTGAGCAAAAATCAAAAGTATACAGTAAGGAGGAAAAACTCAAACAGCATGGTGAACGTGCACAAATAACCGGCTTTGTCATGACGCTGTTTTTTGTTTTACGTTATTCTTTTTTTATACTTTCTTCCGCCCGGCTTCGGTGATACAAGGGAACCTCTATTAATTGTCGTGAGCGAGCTGAAGACAAGGCGGACGGAGCGCAGAAACCCCTTTCTATCCGCCCAACGACGTATTCGGGTCGCGCAACAAATTAATAGAGGTGCCCACAATACTGGGGTGTGGCCAAGTGGTAAGGCATCGCCCTTTGGAGGCGACA
>JANQFD010000091.1 GCA_028278005.1 Chlorobium sp.
AAGCACAGCAAGGGGTATACTGCATAACGAAACAGAAGGCACATCACTCAACAGGTACATGATTCCTGCCAATAACATCAGTGAAATGCTGCCTTCCGATGTCAATCTGAACCTTGAAAACAACTGATATTCTGCAAACGATTGCATACCATGCTGAAAGGTTCTCTTCTCTCGAATTATTCCGCCTGATATGACTGTTCTGTTACATCACTACCCATACATTTTCCGGTAATAGCTTTTATACACGCCTGATGTAACATTATCGAGCCATTCCTGGTTTGCAAGATACCAGTCAACGGTTTTTTCAAGCCCTTCCTCGAACTGCAGTGAGGGAATCCAGCCCAGTTCCTTCTGTAGCTTTGAGGAATCTATAGCATAGCGGAAATCGTGACCAGCCCTGTCGGTAACATATTCGATCAGACTCTCTGATTCACCTTCCTGGCGCTGTAGCTTACGATCCATGATGCGACAGAGCAGGCGTATCAGATCAATATTCTTCCATTCGTTCCGTCCGCCGATGTTATAGGTCTCGCCCCGTCTTCCCTTGTGACAGATAACATCAATCGCCTGGGCATGGTCCACCACCCAGAGCCAGTCTCTCACGTTCTCCCCCCTGCCATATACCGGCAGCGGTTTATTGTTCCGTATATTGTTGATGAACAACGGAATGAGCTTTTCCGGAAACTGATAGGGACCGTAGTTGTTCGAACAGTTGCTGATCACCACCGGCATCCCATAGGTATCATGATACGCCCGTACGAAGTGGTCCGAAGAAGCCTTGGATGCAGAATACGGGCTGTGGGGATCATAAGACGTAGTCTCGGTGAAAACACCCTCCTTGCCAAGAGCACCGTACACTTCATCGGTTGACACATGATAAAACAGTTTACCGTTGAAGTCTTCTTTCCACAAGGCCCGTGCAGCATTGAGGAGGTTTACCGTTCCCAGCACATTGGTCATGACAAACTCCGTCGGACTGGCAATCGAACGGTCAACGTGAGATTCGGCGGCAAGATGGATAACCCCGTCAAAACGCTCTTTCTCAAATAGTACCAGCATGGCGGCGCTATCGGTGATGTCACTTTTGACAAAGCGATAATTGGGATGTCCCTCTACATCACGCAGGTTTTCAAGGTTTCCCGCATAGGTAAGCTTATCCAGATTGGTTATGGTGTAGTCAGGATAGGTTGTCACAAAATGCCGGATAACGTGAGACCCGATAAATCCTGCCCCGCCTGTTATGAGTAGGTGCATGGCTCTAAAGTCAAGATTAAAAAACTGAAATTATCGATAGTGCAATCCGTTACTATTCTTCAAAAGCAATCTTTCCAGCGAATCCTGCCACCAGGGTATTTCAAGGCCGTAATCCCTCTTTATGGCAGCATTGTTCAGTACACTGTACCAGGGCCTCGGCCCCTGAACCGGGAAATCAGAGCTCTCAACCGGTAACACTTTGCAAGATAATCCGGAAAACCGGACAACCGATTCTGCAAAATCATACCATGAACATACCCCTTCATTTGCCAGGTGATAGGTAGCTGCACAGGGGTCTCCATCTTTATGGTGGTTCAGCATACTTATGATTGCCCTGGCAAAATCCCCGGCATAAACAGGGCTTCCGACTCTATCAAAAACAACCTTGATCGATTCACGTTCTTTACTGTACCGTAAGATAGTTTTTACAAAGTTCTTCCCGAATGAAGAATACAGCCACCCTGCCCGGACTATAAGGAAAGACGCCCCTGAGTTCCTTATCAACTCTTCTCCCTGGAATTTCGAAAGCGCATAAACACCTTCCGGGTTTGGCTGATCGGTCTCCTTGTAAGGCACGCCGGAACATCCGTCAAAAACATAGTATGAGGAAACGTGCAACAAAAGCGTCCCGTGTCGCTTTGCATTTTCTGCCAGTAAAGCCGCCCCATCCCGATTGACAGAGTAAGCAAGCACAGGGTTCTTTTCGCAATTGTCAACCGATGTATAAGCAGCACAGTTGATCACGACATCCGGCCGGCATGTTTCCATTGCAGTCTCAACCGCAGGCCCGTCACAGATGTCCAGATTGCTGTGATCGTAAAAGAAAAAAATGCATTCGGGATACGTAGCGGCCACAGCTTGAAATTCAGACCCAAGCTGCCCGCCGCTTCCTGTCACAAGAATGTTCATGTATGAGGGGAACTGTGGTGTTTCATCAACATCCCGCGAGCATTTTTTCAAGGCTGTCATACCAGTGAGGGATATCGAGACCCCACTCCTGCCTGATCTTGCCTTTATGAAGGACGCTGTAATGGGGACGCCTTGCCTTTGTAGGATACTCCTTGCTCTCCACCGGCAATACCTTGCACTTCAAATTCTTTATTTTCATGATTGCCTTTGCGAAATCATACCACGAACAGATTCCCTCGTTTGAATAATGATACACTTCCGCATACGCGTCTCCTCTGTCGTACCGATCGAGAATTGCCATGATTGCTCCGGCAAGGTCGGCTGCAAGGGTCGGGGTTCCAACCTGATCGAAAACAACTTTGAGCAGCTCACGTTCATCGCCAAGACGAAGCATAGTCCTTGCGAAATTGTTTCCATAAGATGAGTACAGCCAAGACGTACGTATAATCATGTAGGACGGTGCAATCTGCCTGACCAGCTCTTCACCCTCCCATTTTGACTTTCCGTATACCCCAAGCGGACTGACCGGATCATGCTCACGATAAGGTTTATATGCTTTCCCATCAAAAACATAATCTGTGGAAATATGAACAAGCAAAGCATCTCGATCCTTCGCAACCTCTGCAAGAACAGCCGCTCCGTCACGGTTGACACGGTATGCAGAAACGGAGTTGTCTTCCGCATTGTCAACAGCCGTATAGGCCGCGCAATTCACAATGGCATCGATGTCATGATTGCCGCAAACATGTTCAACAGCTTTTTTATCAGTTATATCAAGCTCGGGAAGGTCATAAAAATAATACCTTTTGTTTCCATCCCGGCCGGATAATGCCAGAATCTCGGAGCCAAGCTGGCCCAGACTGCCTGTTACGAGCACGTTCATACTTCTATTCCTTCTATATCTTTCAGAAAAGGCAACCGTCGGTCTTTCTCCGAAACCCTGATGTGCTCGGGAGACACTCCCCAATCGATCCCGAGGTGGGGATCGTTCCACAAGATTCCGGCATCGTGATCAGGAGAGTAGTAGTTATCGCACTTGTAGCAGAAAATGGCATGTTCGCTCAATACGACAAAACCATGTGCAAATCCCCTGGG
>JANQFD010000116.1 GCA_028278005.1 Chlorobium sp.
AGGCGCAGATCCTCATCGAGAAAATGAGAAGAGTGCAGACGTGCCTGTTTGATCGCATCGAGGTCTATTGTGACATCGAAGCTGTATTTCCTGAACAGAGGGGCTGCAGCAAGTGACGTGCCGTCGGGAGCGGCAACGGATGAATTCCCCCAGAAAGTAAAACTGTCTTCGTTTCCGATCCGGTTGACGCAGACAACATACGTGCTGAACAGAAAAGAATAGGTACTGATTATCTGCTGCCACTGCTTCACTATTGCAGGTTCCGATTCGCCGGGTGCAAGCCGGAGAGGACTGGACATGAGAACAAACAAGACTTTTGCGCCCTGGTGTGCAAGCAGATAAGGAACGGAAACATGCCAGAGGTCTTCACAGATAGCGATGCCTATTTTACCCAGTTTCCTTGATGTTACAGCCTCGATTTTCTGACCGGCGGAAAAATAACGGAGTTCCTCAAACATGCCGTAGGTCGGCAGATAAATCTTTCTGTGCGCACTTTGAGCATGACCGTCCTCGAAGAGGAAAGCGGAATTGTACACGCCGTAATCATCGCTGAGTTCGATGCCGCCGCAAATGATCGTAATGTCCCTGCTGAGCTCTTTCAGGGGATCGAGCGCCGGGTCGTCGATGTGCAGCGCTATATCCTGGGCGGCGTCCTGAACGGTATAGCCGGTCAGGGACAGTTCGGGAAAGGCTATGGCATCGACATTGTCGACAATGGCCTGTTCAATCAATGTCCTGTGTTGTGCGAGGTTTTCCCCGAAATTTGCAAGAACACAATCTGTTTGTTCTATTCTGAGCCTGGATCTCTGCATTATGCGACATGGTCAGGTGTGATAGGGATAAAAAAGGTAGAACGCCAGTGAAAGGACCGCCAGAATCCACATGCCGGGATGAATGGAGCCGGCGTTGCCTGTAAAAATCTTTAACACAACATAAGCAATAAATCCGGCAGTTATACCGACACCGATATTAAAAGTGAAAACCATCAGCGTTACCGTCAGGAAAGCCGGTATCAATTCAATGTAGTTGTCGAAATCAAACTTCCGGACAGACTGCAGCATAAACATCCCGACGATAACCAGTGCAGGGCCGTAGGCATTTGCCGGAACAATTGTCAGTATCGGGGAAAGAAAAAGCGCAAAAGCAAAAAGTATGGCCACAACAACCGCGGTTAATCCTGTTTTTCCGCCCTGTTCAATACCGGCAGCCGATTCGATATAGACACCGGCGGTAGTTGTGCCGAAAAGCGAAGCGGCAACGGTTGAAAGGGCGTCAACCAGCATCGGCTTTTCGATATCCGGCAGATTGTCGTTCTCGTCGAGAAGATCTGCTCGAGATGAAAGCCCGAAGAGGGTTCCCATCGTATCGACGAAATCCATGACGAAAACGCTGGTGATGACCCCGATGAAACCCCATGTCATTGCTCCATGAAAATCGATATTGAGAAAAATCGGGGCTATAGAGGGAGGTGCGCTCAGCAGTGCTTCAGGGAAGGGTATGATGCCAAGCAGGACAGACGCTGCGGTTGTGGCTGCAATGCCGATCAGTATGGCTCCGGGTACTCTGAACACAAGCAGGATGGAAATCAGTATCAGCCCGGCAAGACTTGCAAGGGCGGGTAGGGACGAAATGTCTGCCATTTTCACAGGTGCTCCCGGTACTCCCAGTGCAACCACACCCATGTCGCTGAATCCTATAAACGCAAGAAAAAGGCCTATTCCCACTGCAAAGCTGTGTTTCAGCGAACGGGGTATCGCGGTTGAAAGCCAGCTCCTCAGACCGGAAAGCGTAAGAACGGTAAAAAGAATACCGCTGATGCATATCGACGCAAGAGCGGTCTGCCAGGAATATCCCAAAGTTTGCACAACAGTGTAGGCTATGAATGCGTTTTCCCCCATATACGGTGCGACGGCAAAAGGTCGTTTTGCATAGACGCCCATCAGGAGTGTGCCGAAAACCGCCGTGAGAATGGTTGCAGTCATGGAAGCTTCCCTCGGGATTCCCGCTGCCGCAAGAATTGCAGGATTGACAATGATGATGTAGGAGACCGTGACAAAGGTTGTCAGACCTGCAAGTATTTCTTTTGATACAGTTGTCTGGTGGCGGTCAAACTCGAAAAAAGATCGCATGAATCAGGGAGCTGTCAATGGTTTGGCTTTTACGGGTGCATATTGTAAAAACTTGTGTGGAAACAAGATAGTAATATTCATGGAGAGATTGCAAAACGGAAAAAACCGCTGCCTGAAAAAAAACGGCGCTATTTATCAGCCTGCGCTTGCCTGAAAAAAGTACAAACAGTATATTAGGACTAAAATTGTCTTGTTTATAGGCCTGGATAAAGGCCGAAGTCTACCATAACTACAATCAATCAATAAAAAAGGAGATACAGATGGGCGTTTTAGTTGGCAGGGCGGCACCCGAGTTCGATCTTGAGGCAGTCGTTGAAGGCGGAAAGTTTGTTGAATCGTGCAAGCTGACGGATTACCGGGGAAAATATGTGGTCCTGTTTTTTTATCCTCTGGACTTTACCTTTGTCTGTCCTACAGAGCTGCATGCTTTCCAGGACAGACTTGAAGAATTCCGCCATAAAAATGTCGAGGTGCTGGCATGTTCGGTTGATTCGAAATTCTCGCATCACGCATGGCTCAAGACCCCGCGCAAGCAGGGAGGGATTGAAGGGGTGACCTACCCGTTGCTTTCGGATATCAATAAAGACGCTTCAAAAGCTTACGACGTGCTGGCGGAAAAAGAAGGGGTTTCTTACCGGGGGCTGTTTCTCATTGATAAAGAGGGAATCGTGCGTTACCAGGTAGTCAATGATCTGGGGCTTGGCCGCAATGTGGATGAGGTTCTGAGAATGGTTGAGGCGCTGCAGTTCACCGAGCAGTTCGGAGAAGTTTGTCCGGCGAACTGGAACAAGGGTGATAAATCCATGAAGCCCACGAGCGAAGGTCTCGATGAGT
>JANQFD010000153.1 GCA_028278005.1 Chlorobium sp.
CCGGATGATGGCAATGGTTCTGTCGACAAAAACGGTTGAGCAGAATAAATGCGTTCGGATACTCCTGTGCGATCCTGGTGGAGAGCTTGCCCTGAAGGATAGTAAAAGCAGAGAGAGGCGCTCTTCTCCCTGCAACAGCAAGTTCTCGAGTGACCGAGCCGGAGCTGTCCGGCTCGGGTACACAGCGTTAAAAAACGCTGCAGGTTTTTTTGATATTACAACTTACGGATTGTAATTTTAAGAATGGATTTTTCATGACCTCTTTTCCTAACTGCTAAAATATGAGGAGCCTGAAAACATGCTCAAAAATGTTGGCACTCTCGACAGGAATGTAAGAATCGTTCTTGGGTCCGTAATGCTTGTTGCCGGACTGATCTTTCAAAGCTGGTGGTGGCTTCTTGGCCTGGCACCTTTGATTACGGGAATTTTAGGATTCTGCCCGTTGTATGTTCCCATTGGTTTCAATACTGAAGGGGGATACGGTTCTACGGGAGGGTATTTCGATCAGTCCGCAAAGCCGGGAAAGCTCGGTGGGCGTTTGTCTGATTGATGTTTTGTACCCGCCGGAAACGAGGGCTGCTGAACCGGCAGCCCGTTTTTTATCTTGACTGACCATAAGAACTTCAGCGTGACTGCCTGTACGATCCCCTTTGTTTTTATACCGAATAGTCTTATTCTTTTTCTTCATCAATTCAATATGATATCTACGGAGCGATTATGATGGTTTCGAGTTTTTCAGTACGGCGAATAGTAGTGGTTGCAGGGGTGTGTGCGGCAACAGCCGGTTTGTTTTCCGCATGTGGTTCGGTCCAGTCACCCTCTTCGGGGGAGCCTGCCGAACGATTCGGCAATGCACAGGAACTTGTCGGCAGGGAGAAATATGACAGGGCTATTTTCGAGCTGGAATCATTGATGTTTGATACCAGGGCGACGACTCTTGAGGATGATGTACTGTTTATGCTTGCCGAAGCCTATTACAATTCGGAACAGTACCTGATGGCGGTAGAAATCTATAAAAGACTGCTGGAACAGACGCCCGGCTCGCCTTATGCCGAAGATGCCCAGTTTAAGCTGGCTAAATCCCATTATCAGCTTTCACCGGATTTTTCCCGGGATCAGGAGCACACCAGAAAAGCTATCCGGGAGTTTCAGCTCTATCTGGAGATGTATCCGGTGAAAAATCCTCAGCAGCTGCAGAGCGACCTTGAAATGTATAACGAGCTTGTCAGACTCAATCCTGAAGATGACCGTTACAAGCAGGAACTTCAGCAGTTAAAGGCTCAAGAGGGAAGGCTCGGCAAGGTGAGCGAAAGCAGGACGAGCATAGACGAACTGAGAGAAAAGCTGGCACGCAAAGAATATTCTGTGGCGGAACGCTACCGGAAACTGAAAAAGTACTATGGATCGGTAGCTTATTATGATAATGTCATACGTTTCTTTCCGGACACGATCTACCTTGAAAAAGCGTGGATCGGCAAGATCGAGGTGCTCATAAAACGCGAAAAGTGGTTTGAAGCAAGGGCGGCCGTCGAAGCGTATGATCAGCAGTTTCCCGAGAACATGGAAAAGATCGACAGTTACCGAAAGAAAGTCATCCGGCATTTCGAGAATACATAGCGTCCCCAAAACGTGCAACTCGCAGTTTTTGGCGGAACATTCGACCCGCCGCATAACGGCCATCTTGCTTTGTGTCTGTATGCAAGAGAGCTCCTGAATATCGAACGGCTTGTCATTTCGGTGTCCAACAATCCCCTGAAGGACAATCCCCTTTGCCCGGACAGGGAAAGGGTAAAGATGGCCGAACTGCTTGCCGATACCATCAACAGGACCGGCAGTATCGCCGAAGTCTGCAACTGGGAGATAAGCCGGGGGTCTCCTTCCTATACGATTGATCTTGTTGAGTACCTCGATGATGTTTATTCCGATCCTGACATTCTGCTGCTCATCGGTGAAGACAACTACCGGAATTTCATGCAGTGGAAATCGTGGGAAGAACTGATCGGGCGTTGCAGTTTCGCTGTTTTCGGCAGAGGGGAGGATTCTGAAGGCCCCTCCGGTCTGGAAGAGAGGTATGAACAGAAGTTTCAACACGTTCGTTTCAAGCTGCCCCTTTCCTCCACCGAGATACGACAGCGTATTGTGTCGGGTGAAGACTGCTCCGACCGGATCCCTTCCACCATCTGGCGATACATCGTCGAAAACCATTTGTATCGATAATACTCGGAAGCTCAAAGACTCCGCTGCAGTTATCTGCCGGAATGATCTCTGTATACAATGAAGAGCCTCTCGAATAAGCGTAGCGAGCGGATCGAGAGCAAGGCGGCAGGAGTCCCGATTTCATCGGGAGAGTGTCCTGACTTGTTTGGTTATGAGGATTCCGATCCCGACCTTTGTCGGGACAACGAAGCTATCGGAGCGCGGAGCCGGTTATTCGAGGGGCTCCTTACATGGATTCCGGTGCTGTAATCCCCAATATCCGGAAGCCGTTGCGGAGTACCTGGCGGGTTGCAACCGAGAGATGCAGGCGTGCGGTGGAAATCTCCGGGTCTGCTTTGAGGATGGGATGTTCCTGATAAAAGCGATGGAAAAGCTCTGCAACGCTGTGCAGATACTCGACCATTTTCTGCGGTTCCAGGTGCCGGGCAGAGGTTTCGAGCACATCAGGAAAGTCCGAGAGCGAGAAGCCAAGCCGAATTTCATGTTTCGAGTTCAGCTTGCGCATGACGTCCAGCCCTTCATCGGTGGGGGTGAATCCGTTTTCTTTCTCGGCCATGCGAAGAAGACTGCAGATCCTGGCATGAGCGTACTGCAGGTAGAAAACCGGATTGTCCTTTGACTGTTTTTTTGCCAGTTCCACATCGAAATTCAGATGTGAATCCTTGCTGCGCATGATAAAGAAAAGCCTTGTTGCATCGGCTCCCACATCATCGATCAGGTCATCGAGGAGGTCTGCATTGCCTTTTCTGGTTGACATCTTGACGGTTTCACCGTCTTTGGTTGTCGTGACAAACTGATTTATGGCAACCCGGATGCGGTCGCCGTCGTAGCCCAGGATCCTGAGGGCTTCAATGACGTCGGGATACTCGTCGATGTGGTCTGCACCGAAAACGTTGACAATCTCGGAAAAGCCGCGCTTGAATTTTGTGATGTGGTAGGCTATATCCGGAAGCCGGTAACTCGGTTCACCGCTTGATTTGATCAGTACCTTGTCTTTTTCCTGTCCCAGCTTTGTGGTGGTAAACCAGGTCGCGCCGTCATAGTCATCGATATACCCCTTTTCGCGCAAGGCATCGATCACCTGCAGGTTCGGCGACCTGCCGCTTTCATCCGCAAGATAGAGCTTGTGTTCGTTGAAATAATTATCGTGCGTTATGTCAAGCTTGTGGAGAGTGTTTTTTATCTGCGTGAAAATATGGGTTTCGGCTGTTTGTTTGAAAAGATCCAGCTTGTCGGTGTCGACAAGACTGTCCCCGTATTTTTTGTGGAGCTTTTCGGCGATGTCCCTGATGTAGCCCCCCTGGTAATGGGTATCAGGAAAATCGACGTTTTTTCCGCAAAGCTCTTCGTAGCGCAGACGAACGGACTCGGCGAGAATGGACATCTGCCTGCCGGCATCGTTGAAGTAGTACTCTCTCGTGACATCGAAACCCTGTGCTTCCAGTAGATTTGCTATGCAGTCTCCGAGAACACCTCCTCTTCCCCGGCCGATGGTCAGCGGCCCGGTCGGGTTGGCGCTGACATACTCGACGATAGCTGTTTTACCCTTGCCGGCAAGACTTTTTCCGAAATTGTCGGCATTACGGATAACCTGCTCAACCTGCTGCATGATAAATGAGGGGTCCAGGTAAAAATTGATGAACCCCGGTCCGGCTATTTCGGTTTTCGTGACGGTTTCTTCCCGGAAAGAGAGGTTGTCGACAACACTCTGTGCAAGCTGGCGCGGATTGGTCTTGCATTCTTTGGCAAGCACGAGGGCGATGTTCGTGGAATAATCCCCGAACCGGTTATCGGCAGGTTTTTCTATTTGTATCTCCCTGTCGGTTTTGATGTCTGCCTTTTCAAGCGCCTGCCGTATATGATCTATCAGGTATTCTCGCATAGAGCGTGAGAGAGTTTTTCAAGTACATCATCCGGGCTAAGGCTTTCAAAATGGTCTATGACAGCCATGACGCCCGGCCCGGTCTGCATTATTTCCGGAGGATTTGTTGTGGCAAGCGCGATGCTTCTCATGCCTGCAGCGTTTGCCGCTTCGATGCCTGGAAGGGCATCTTCAAATACTATGCACCTCGACGGCGGTGTTCCGAGAAGTTCGGCAACCCGGAGATAAATATCCGGATGAGGTTTTCCCCGCTTTACCTGATAAGCGCCGACAACTGCCTCGAAACGGTTTTGAAATGCCGGTATTCCAAGTGTGAATTCGATGTTTCGTGCACCGGCGCCGGTGCCGACGCCGAGTCTGACGCCCAGTGATTCCGAACGGTCGAGGAACGTTTCGAGTCCCTGTGTGGGGCGCAGGTCATTTCTGTACATGAAGCGGTAAAGCAGATCCTTCATCTCGGTAAGATGATCGGCTTCCTCAGGAGTGATGTCGGGATTCAGAACATGGCGAAGCACATCGGGTCCTTTCATCCCCCCCATTTCACGAAGATACCGGTCGGGATCGAGTCCTTCAAGGCCGAAGTCGTGGAAAAGCTCCGCCCATGACCGGGCATGCACATGCATATTATCGACAAGGACGCCATCCATGTCGAAGATAAAAGCAAACGGTTCTTTGTTCTGCATGGTCGGAGTTGTTTTGGATTGCTCAGCCGATCTTCATGGCTTCCCTGACTTCTTTCATTGTTTCTTCCGCTACCGTAACAGCTTTTTCTTCGCCGCTGAGCAATATTTCTTTGACGATTTCAGGTCTTTCGGCAAAGCCGGATCTTTTTTCAAGGATCGGTGCAAGATCACCGGATATCGCTTCCGCACACATTTTTTTGCATGCTACGCATCCAAGCGCACCCGATCTGCAGTCTTTTTCAATTTCCTTGACCAGTTCCTCGTTTGAGAAGCGGCAATGGTAACTGTACACTGTGCAGACTTCAGGACGCCCGGGATCGTTCTTTCTTATTTTCTGTGTATCGGTAACGGCTTTGCGGATCTTGGAAAACACCTCATCCGGCTGATCCGAAAGGAGAATGGTGTTTCCCAGTGATTTGGACATTTTCGTTTTCCCGTCAAGCCCGGCCAGACGTGAAAACCGTGTTATTTTCGGTTCAGGTTCCTCAAAAACATCGCCGTTATGGGGATGCTGGTACTGATTGTTGAAACGCCGGGCTATCTCCCTTGTTATTTCAACATGGGGCAGCTGGTCTTCGCCGACCGGTACGATGTTTCCCTTGTAAAGCAATATGTCAGCCGCCTGCAGCACCGGATAACCCAGGTGTCCGTAGGACACGGCCTCCATATTGAGATCCCTCACCTGGTCCTTCAGCGTGGGGTTTCGTTCGAGTCTCGATGCAGTGATAAGCATCGAGTAGATCAGAAAAAGCTCCGTATGCTGCTTGATTTGAGACTGGCGAAAGACAGGGCTGTTTTCAGGATCAACCCCGGCTGCCAACCAGTCCGTCACCATTTCGATGGTGAAATTAAAAATATCGGCGGTTTCAAGCGACGTGGTAAGGCTGTGGTAATCGGCAATGAGAAAAAAGGTTTCATACACTCTGTTCCCGTTCGCGTCCAGTTCGTTTTGCCGTGCAACCCAGTTTTCAAGTGCACCGGTATAGTGGCCGAGATGCAGTTTCCCGGTTGGGCGCATCCCGCTTAAAATTCTTTTGCTACTCATGATGTCATGATCAGAGCGGTGATCTGAACCTGAATTCCTGTCGTGCAGTGCGGTTATCCTGTTGCTGTTAGCGCACTTTACGGTTTCGTTAAATGCACTGGAAGTTATAACAGTTGAGATAAAGAAAAAAACGGTTTATCACTCTCTGAAGGGCTTTGCGTTATTTTTGTTTGTGAGGAAAGATTTTTTCATACTATATTCAAACCCTTCGATAATACGACAGATTTTCGAGAGCAAGTCCTATACAACATTTTGTTGCCCAACCATGTCAGGTCCGGAAGGAAGCAGCATCCGGTAATGTAAATGTGTGATATAGTCAGCTTGCTCTCTTTTTTTCTTCCGGATCCATCACTTCAATTTCCGCATTGCCGGTAAATCTTTTTCTTATTTTTCAACAGACACCGGAACCGGGGAATCATTTTAACGGGGATAAGGAGTGCCTATGCATACAGGTATCAGTAAAGAGGAGCTGCTGAAAGAACCGATAAGCCATATCGACATCAAGTCTATCGATGTCGTGCCGCTCGTGGATCAGATGGGGGAAACGGCCTTCCAGGCAAGGAATCTTGCCAGGGCGGCAGCAATCCTGGACAGGATGGAAAGGGATAAGGATTGCGCGGTTATACTCACCCTTGCCGGATCGCTGATCAGTGCGGGTCTCAAACAGGTTATCATCGATATGATCGAATACAACATGGTTGATGTTATTGTCTCTACCGGGGCGAATATCGTTGACCAGGATTTTTTCGAAGCCCTCGGATTCAGGCATTACAAGGGGGATCCCTGTATGGATGATGCCGTTCTCAGGGAGCTTCACATAGACCGCATCTATGATACCTATATCGATGAGGATGAACTCCGGGTCTGCGATGATACGATGGCTCACATCGCCAACACCATGAATCCTGGCGCATATTCTTCAAGGGAGTTCATCATCGCCATGGGAAGGTATATCGAAGAGAAAGGCCATGACAGGAACTCCATTGTGTATAAGGCCTTTGAGAAAGGTGTCCCGATCTTTGTGCCGGCTTTTTCCGACTGTTCGGCGGGGTTCGGCCTTGTGCACCACCAGTGGAACAATCCGGACAAGCAGGTGGCGATTGATTCTGTAAAGGATTTCCGCGAGCTGACCAGGATCAAGATTAACAATGACAGGACAGGGATTGTCATGCTGGGCGGAGGTGTCCCGAAAAACTTTACGCAGGATATCGTGGTAGCTGCCGAAGTGCTGGGTTACGAAGATGTATCGATGCATACCTATGCCGTTCAGGTTACGGTTGCAGATGAGCGTGACGGAGGGCTGTCGGGATCGACTCTCAAAGAAGCCAGCTCATGGGGAAAGGTCGATACCGTCTATGAGCAGATGGTTTTTTCAGAGGCTACCATAGCCTTACCGCTGCTGGCGGGCTATGCGTATCATAAGAAGGGCTGGCAAGCTCGCAAGCCGAAAAATTTCAATGCCCTTCTTGCCGAAGAGACTGAAGTATTACAGAGAGGCGCCCATAACTGAAAAACATAACGGAGGATGCGATGAGATTTTTTATCGATACAGCCGATCTTGAAGAAATAAAGGCAGCCAATGATCTTGGCGTGCTTGACGGTGTCACAACCAATCCCTCCCTTGTGGCGAAAATCGTTCAGGATCCTGAAAATTTTACCTACGAGGACTTCAAGGCTCACATCGCTAAAATATGTGACATTGTCGACGGCCCGGTAAGTGCGGAGGTTACAACACTTCTGGCGGAAGAAATGATCGTCCAGGGTGAAGATCTGGCTGCAATCCATGACAATGTCGTGGTTAAATGTCCGCTTACCCTTGAAGGCCTCAAGGCTATGCACCATTTGTCCGCCAACGGTATCAGGATCAATGCAACCCTCGTGTTTTCGCCGACACAGGCGATACTCGCAGCGAAAGCCGGAGCATCATATGTCAGCCCGTTTGTAGGGCGCCTCGACGATATCAGTACGGAAGGTATGGCTCTTGTCGAGCAGATCGTCGACATTTACGATAACTACAGGTTCCCCACGGAAGTCCTTGTCGCAAGCATCCGCCATCCCCAGCATGTTGTGGATGCCGCCTTGATCGGCGCGGATGTCGCCACGATACCGTTCAAGGTGATCGGGCAGCTCTTGAAGCATCCGCTTACCGACACGGGATTGGAGCGTTTCATGAAAGACGCTGCCGTTATAAAGAAAGGTTGAAACGGAAAAGGTGTTTTTCAAGGTCTACCGAGCCGTCCGGCAGAAACGTAACCCCTTCGGTTTCAAGCATTGTGCGCATCATGTCGGGAGTCGGAAAATGGATTTTTCCGGTCAGCTCGCCGTTGCGGTTGACCACCCTGTGGGCAGGGACCGTTTCGAGATCGGCTTTGTTCATCGCCCATCCGACCATTCTCGCGGCTGAACGCACGCTCAATCGTTCGGCTATGATACCGTATGTGGTGACTTTTCCGGGGGGGATGAGGCGTACCAAGTCATAAACCCTTTCATAAAATTCCGGTACACCGCTTTTCTCACGATCCGGCATCGGCGGTCAGAGAGACAACTTCAATCGAAACCCTGGCAGTTCCCTTGTCATAAAAGCCAAGTTTTTTTGCCGCACCGGCACTCAGATCAATGACTCTGTCATGTGCAAACGGCCCGCGATCGTTGACCCTTACAACTATGGACATGTTTGTTTCAAGGTTCGTGACACGGACATATATCGGCAGAGGCAGATATTTATGTGCTGCGCTTAATTTGTCGGGGTTGAACCTTTCACCGTTCGCAGTCATATGTCCGTTGGCTTTTCTCCTAGTTTCTTCGCCGTACCATGAAGCAATTCCGGTTTCCCGGTAATTTCGGGCTTCCTCCACGCTCATCGGAACAAAGGTTTTTCCGTGTACCACGTAGGGTGAATTTTTAACCCGTCCCTGTCGGACAGCTTCTTCGGGGGAAAGGCCGTCAATGGATCCAATCTCGTCGACGGAATACGCAGCCTTTGTGGTTGTTTTAACCACAGAACATGAACTCAGGAAAAAGGCCAGCGCAATGCAGAGCAATAAGGTTATCCGCATAATGCCTATATTTGGGGGTTAATTAATAAATTTAGGCAAAAGAGAAGACAATTGCTACAGCAATACACTTGATGAACAATGCGACACGAGCCTCTGGACGGTTTGTATCGTTATTGTTTGCCGGTTTGCAGTGTCATCATGCAATGATCAAAGAAGTTCGGGAATGGCGTTTGGAGTACTCATTATCCATGGTTTTTCTGCAACGCTTGACAGTGTTCACTCGCTTGTAGAGCCCCTTGAAAAACAGGGCCTTCGGGTCAGCGTGCCTGTTCTCAGGGGTCACGGGGAAGATTCCCCGGAAATGCTGCGGGGCATAACATGGCGTCAATGGATGAAAGATGCTGAAACGGCGTTTATCGAGCTGTCTGAAAAGGCCGGTAAGATATTTGTTGTCGGTCACAGCATGGGGGCGCTGATTGCACTGAATCTTGCAGCAAAATATCAGGGTGAAAAACTTGACTCGATTGTACTTGCCGCGCCTGCAATGCGACTTGTTTCGATGCTTGGTCCGGGGAGGCCGCTTCATTTCCTCGCCCCGGTACTGAAGACGTTTATAAAAAGCTGGGATCTCAGTGTGGCTTTCAGCGACCGGCATGAAAAAAGCGATGCAGTACACTATTTATGGGCGCCGACTGACGCGATCATGTCTTTTTTCGACCTGATATCATTTACCGAATCGAGACTGCATGACATCAAATGCCCCATGATGATTTTGCATAACCGCAATGACCAGACAGTGACTCAGGACAGTATTGATATAGTCTACAACAACGTAGCGACGGAGCACGCCGACAAAGAAGTTATCTGGCTTGAGCGTTCGGAACACCAGATGTTCTGCGATTGTGAAAAGGAAGTTGCCATTCGATCGATCGTCGATTATATCACCAAAAGGGTTAACGGTGCGTAGCAGTTTGTCCGGCATCCCTGGTCAGCCATGCTCGTAACACAATCGTTACACTACCGTCATCATTTCTCAACATTCCTTCCCTACTTTTCCCTGTAAGGGTAACACATTGATTTCTCCGGTCGGTTCCGGTTTCCGTATATCTCATGATCTGTTTTCGGGCTGCAAACATTCTAACAACACGATAATGGTTGGGAATAACACTCATTCAGCACAAAGCCGTTTTCAGCTTTTCCATATTTTTCTGCTTGCCGCGGTACTTTTCGTGACAGCGTGCGGCGCATCGGACTCAATCCAGCCGGATAAAGCGGGCCATGCACACCGGGTGCCGAGATATGTGTTTTATTTCATCGGCGACGGCATGGGGCCGGCTCAGGTCAAGCTTTCGGAGGCAGTGCTTGAAGTGGGTGAATCGCTTGAATTGAACGGTTTTCCGGTGACCGGGACAGCGACCACCGAAGCCGAAGACCGGTACATAACAGATTCCGCGGCTGCAGGAACCGCTCTTGCATCGGGCTATAAAACCACGGTCGGAACGATCGCAATAAACGGAAGCCATACAGCCGATTATACAACCATGGCCGAGATGGCAAGGGATAAAGGGATGCGCGTAGGTATCGTGTCCAATGTCAGTATAGACCATGCGACACCGGCATGCTTTTACGCACATGCGGATAAACGGAATATGTATGCCGACATTGCCGTTCAGATGGCTTCGAGCGGCTTTGACTATTTTGGCGGGGGGTATGCCCGGGGTGATCTCGAGAACGGCGAGCCCCTTGGCAGGCTGGTTGAAATCATGAAGGACAGCGGTTATGCTGTCATTCAGGGAAAGACACAGCTTGAACAGGCGGAACCGGGGCAAAAGTACTGGGCATACGGGGAATATGACGGTTCAGGTGCTCTCGACTATGCAATAGACAGGGACAGCAGTGATATAACGCTTGCGGATTTAACCCGGCTCGGCACCAGGCTTCTTGATAATGAGAGCGGTTTTTTCCTGATGGTTGAAGGAGGAAAGATAGACTGGGCATGTCACGCCAACGATGCTGCGACAACAGCTCATGAAGTTGTGGATTTTGGCGAGGCAGTCGAACAGGCTCTCGAG
>JANQFD010000032.1 GCA_028278005.1 Chlorobium sp.
CTCCCTATAGAACTTGAGATTATAGAGGGAAGTGAACTACTTGAAAAAATGCTCGACCAGGCTGTTTCATGACCCTTCCCCATTTCCCATTACCTCTCAGAGGATTCCGGTTTCCGGATTCAAAACGCAACAATTCAACACTATTCTTATAGGCACCTCTATAAATTGTCGTGAGCGATTTGAAGACAAGGCGGAAGGAGCACAGAAACCGGAGTGTACACAGAGTACATGAGGATTTCGAGCACCTCCCAACGATGTATTCAGGTCGCGCAATAAATTAATAGAGGTGCCCTTCATTCCTTGATGATTTTCGATATTGCCTTGAACTCCTCACCTTTCGCTATACGCAAAAGCTCAAAGATCAACATCTCGGTGCTTTTCAATAAAGCCCCAGCCTTTTCGATGCAGTGAATGCCCAGATCACGGTTTTCCTTTGTACGGGAAGAAACCGCATCGGTAATCAGATGAACGTTGTATCCGTACTCGATAAGCTCGTTTGCCGTCTGGTAGACGCAAACATGCGTCTCCATGCCGGCAACAAGCACCTCGTTCCGGTTCAGTTTTCTGAGCGCCCCCATAAAATTCTCGTCGGCACAGCAGCTGAAAGCAATTTTCTCATACGGCACCTCATCCGTCAAGAGCTTTTCCAGCGGCTCAACCGTATGACCAAGGCCCTTCGGGTATTGTTCGGTATAGAGGACCGGAATATCGAGAACTTTGGCCGCCCTGATCAGCTTTGCAATATTCTGCTCGACAGCTTCGGATTCATGGACGATCTGCGCCAGCTTTCCCTGAACATCGATGATCAGCAAAACAGTATCTTGCGGGGTAATCATGAATAAAAACGTTAATGCAATTAAAAAAATTCTAAGGCGACATCCGGAGAGCGCCAAACAAAACCACAAAAATGTAACAATCAAGATAATTATTTCAGCTGCTTATGAGCAATGAAAAACGGGGTATTACAACATTTCTCACGGCCAACAAAGGAACGCCCCTTGTGATCATACAGTTTCTGTTAATGGGCGTTTTCATCCTGGCTCCGGTCTGGCAACCTTCCGGAATTGAGAAAATTGCCGAAAGCCTCCACATTCCCCGCACAATCTTAGCGGTGCTCTGCGGGATAATCGCGCTTCTCTCCGGAGGAATAGGCTCACGAAACATTAAACAATATCTCACTCCGCTTCCCTATCCCGTCGAGGATAACGAGCTTGTCACCACCGGCGTCTATCGCCTTGTTCGCCATCCGCTCTACAGCAGCCTGCTCTTCGCAGGTTTCGGCTGGGTGGTCTATACCCTCAGCCTCTCCCATCTTCTGCTGTTGATCGGAGCATTTTTCTTTTTCTCGTTCAAGGCGGCCAAAGAAGAAGAATGGCTCACGGAACGCCATCCCGAATATGCGGAGTATAAAAGGAGGGTGAAGAAGTTTATACCCTTTATCTATTGAGGTTCACAGCAAACCTGTTCGTCGTTCCAATAACTGCGTTAACCCCCCGACGTCTAACGTTGAAACCTTTAGCAAAACATTCGGGTTTTTGAAAAAGCCTCACAAGTAAACCTTTTCGCAAGTCTGCTACATTTGGAAAATCAATAGAAAGAGGTCCACTTCCACCAAACAAGCGAACCATGAAAAAAAGAAGGATAAACAATGGTGTATACTGGTTGGGAGCGGTTGATTGGAACAGGCGGCTGTTTGATTCATTGATTCCTCTTCCTGATGGGACCAGTTATAACGCCTATCTGGTTCAGGGAACGGAAAAAACGGCACTGATTGATTCGGTCGACCCTGAAATGGCCGGCGTTTTTGAACAACAGCTTGATGAAGTCGAAAATATTGACTTTGTCGTTGCTCAGCACGCTGAACAGGATCATTCAGGAGCGATACCTTTTGTTCTGGAAAAATATGAAAATGCCATTGTGCTTTGTTCGCTAAAAGCGAAAGATTTGCTGATGGCTCACCTTGGCATTCCTCCCGATCGCATCAGAACAGTGGAAGATGGTGAAACTCTGGGGCTTGGCGGGAAACAGCTTCAGTTCATATACACCCCATGGGTCCATTGGCCCGAAACCATGGTAACCTATCTTCCCCAGGAACGGATGTTATTTACCTGTGACTTTTTTGGCTCTCATTTTGCAACATCAGATCTCTACGCCGGAGACAATCCAGCTGTTATTCAAGCAGCCAAGCGCTACTATGCTGAAATAATGATGCCATTTCGTTCAATTGTCAAGAAAAATATTGATAAAATTCGAGATTTAGACATCGCGTTTATCGCCCCAAGCCATGGCCCTGTATTCGACCATCCGGAGCAGATTGTTTCCGCATACGAAAGCTGGGTTTCAGAACACGTTTCGAACGTTGTTCTACTTCCATACATATCGATGCATGGAAGTACTGCAATAATGGTGGATTACCTGATGAACGCTTTGATTGAAAAAGGGGTTACGGTGAAAAAATTCGAGCTGTCAAGCACCGATATCGGAAAACTGGCCATGGATCTTGTCGATGCGGCAACCATAGTGATTGGTACGCCCACCGTGCTGACGGGTCCTCATCCGGCAGTTTTTTCAGCGACTCACCTTGCAAACGCACTGCGTCCAAAACTGAAATACGCTGCCGTCATTGGTTCTTACGGTTGGGGAACAAAGGCTGTGGAACAGGTCTCTGCATTGATTCCAAATATTAATGTCGAAGTGCTTGCAACGGTCATGTGCAAGGGTTTGCCGAAAAAAGACACGTTCAACGAACTCGATGCTCTCGCTGAAGAAATCTCCAAAAAACACGCGGAGCTTGAGCATATTGGACCGCCAGCCATATAGCTGCGTTCGACTATCCGCATACTCTGCACATAACTCCTCTGTGTTCCGGCTTTCAAGCGGCTATCGAAAAACTTTTACAAATATCCCTTTAATAGACAGCCAGCTTTTCTCGTCGATACATCGTCGTGAGCGTTTCTAGAGCAAGGCGAACGGAGTCCCGATTTTGTCGGGATGAACTTCGGAACCGGAACTTACACGCGAGTACGTGAGGATTCTGAGCACCACTCAACGCAGCTATGGAAAGGCGTAACAGATTTATAGGCGTGAAACACCGAAAAGTTCAGGCAGCGCCTCCCCTGCAGCCCCCTCTATAACCCGGTCATAGCTTGTCGCTCCTGACGGTTCGGGGTTGATTTCTATGCAGTAGGCACCGGATTTCCTTGCAAGGTCGGGAAAACCCGCGGCAGGCCAGACGGTTCCGGAGGTGCCGATGCTGATAAACAGGTCGCAGTTTCTGATAGCTTCGGAAGCCCTGCTCATGACAACCGCATCGAGCATGTCCCCGAACCAGATAATATCGGGTCTCAGCCGGTCTCCGCAACTGCAGCGGTCTGTTTCGTACTCCTCTCCCAAATCCTCTTTTTTGAAACCGCAGCTCTGGCATCGAAGGCGCCACAGGCTCCCGTGGAGTTCGATCACCTCTTTCGAACCCGCTCTCTGGTGCATACCGTCGATATTCTGCGTCACCACTCTGGCCTCGGGCATACCGGCGATAACCCTGTGGCCTTCATGGGGTTCACAGTCGAGCACCGACCGCCTGCGCTTCTGATGGAAATCGAGAACCTTCCGGGGATTTCGCTCGAAAGCCTCCTGGCATGCATACTCCTCGATACTGTAGGATCCCCAGATCCCACCCTTACCGCGGTAGGTGGGCACGCCGCTCTCGGCCGACATGCCCGCCCCGGTAAAAAAAACGATATGGTTGTAATCCCCCGGGTCAATGTGCTGTGACATAGATATGCTCGCTTGGTTGAACAATCGCCTACTGGTAAAAGTAGCCAAAATAAATCGTCTGATCTTTCTGATTGGCAAGATAGACCGTGTGCCTGAAGTTCCAGGGTTCCGGATCCCAACGATTTCCCGGAGAAAGAGTACCTTCGGGAAACTGGGGAATCATCCCGAAATCCTGAATATTGTCAAACGCGACGGCTTCTATCCCGCCGGGTTCTCCGGGCGGTTCGGCACACTCGGCAACAACCTGTCCGAAAAGACTGATAATCACCAGTTTATTCTCAAGGGTATCGCTTGCGATATAGGTCCATGGTACCGCGCTCAGCCCCCGGCAGTTTGCCCCGATTGGTACTTTCAGAGCAGCAAGAATGTTGCCGGACCGGTCGATCATTTCCAGCACGTTTCCATCCGACCGCACGAAATACATCCCGTTGAAAGCAAGGGCATGGCTGTCGAGCACCTGCACATCGATCGTATCGACATGCTTTCCGGAATCAGCATCGATGCCTATGATGCTGTCCGCGTGCTGACCGGATTTTCCCAAGCCTTCCGTCGCCCATATCAGGTTACGCGACCGGTCATACGCCAGCCCCGATATTCCCCGGTAATTCGGCGGAGAGCTGAAGCGTCCTGTTTCCTGAGACGTTTTGCGATACAGGCGCAAAAAAACAATATCATCCTCCTCTGGGGCTTGTGTGAGAAATGCAAGTGCCGGTTCCCCCTTGTGCATTGAAACCGTAAGTGCAGTATCTGAGCCTGTCGTTGTATAGGGAAACCGGTAGTATCCTGTCTGGTAAAACCGTAACTGTGTATATGCCATAATAACCTCCATCTTCAGCCCTTCGTATCATACAAACGGCAAACATATGATCATATATTGATAACGACAACCCGGCACATTTTGTTACCCGCCGCTCTGTCACGGTTAGGCTTTCGGCATAAGGGTACCTGTATAGAGGTATTCGTCAGAAAGAGATTTCACAATCTTGCCGTTTTTTTTTAACATCGTATAACTTCCCTCCATGAAATTATGCTTCCTATAATCTGAATCCGGAACAACCATGAAAAAAATAGGTGTTCTCCTCTCAGGCTGCGGAGTTATGGACGGATCGGAAATCCATGAAGCCGTCCTCACTCTCCTTGCGATTGACGTTGCCGGTGCGCAGGCAATATGCATCGCTCCTGATATCAACCAGCATCATGTCGTCAATCATGCGACGGGTGAGGAGATGAACGGTGAAACGCGCAACGTGCTTGTCGAATCGGCCCGAATTGCCCGTGGTGAAATAAAAAACCTGGATGATATTCATTCACTGGATCTCGATGCCCTTATTCTCCCGGGAGGGTTCGGTGCGGCAAAAAACCTCTCGGATTATGCGTTCAAGGGTGCTGAATTCACGGTACTGCCTGCAGTAGCCGAAGCCGTTCGTTCCTTTTACAATGCCGGGAAACCGCTCGGATTCATCTGCATCTCTCCGGTTATCGCGGCGAAGGTACTTGGAAAAGACAACGTCGAGGTAACCGTCGGCACCGACAAAGGCAGTGCCGACGACATCGAGGCGCTGGGCGCGAAACACGTGAACTGTCAGGTTTACAATATTCACGCAAGCAATGAAGGAAAAGTGGTCAGCACCCCGGCATACATGCTCGGACCAGCCATCAAAGACGTGGCACAAGGCATCGAAAAGCTGGTCAATGCGGTGGTGGCTTTAGCCTGATGGAAGTGACCCTACTGAAGACTGTTTCTCTCATTTTTCAAAGGGCACGCCGACTTCGCGGGGTGCCCGAGACTTACCGACAAATCCTGCAAGCACAAGAAGAGTAAGCACATACGGCAGGGCCTGAACAAGCTGCGACGGGATAAGGCCTGTTTGCAGCCACATCTCGAGGGACTCCGCACCGGCAAAAAGAAAACTCGCAAGCGCCGCCCCTGCCGGGGTCCACTTGCCGATTATCATTGCAGCGAGTGCGATATACCCTCTTCCGGCGGACATGTTATCGGTGAAACTGTGCTGCTGAAAAGCAAGAAACACACCGGCCAGAGCCGCAAGCACACCGGATATCAGTACCCCGGAATAGCGCATCAGCGCAACGTTCACTCCGGCGGCATCCACCGCCTCGGCGTTTTCCCCTGTTGATCGCAGACGAAGCCCCCAGGGGGTTCTGAAAAGCGCTATATGCCCGATGCATACCGCTGCAACCGCAAGAATAAATATCGGGTCCAGCAGCACACTGGGAACCGCAAGGCCGTCTATTCGCTCGGAATTCATGGAGCTCCCGAAAAGAACGCTCAGCCCGAACCGCGTTGCACCCATAACCAGTATATTGATAGCGATTCCGGTTACGATCTGGTCCACTTTCAGGGTAACCGTGACGAACGCATGCAGCGCCGCCACCACAAGACCGCAAAGAATGCCGGTTATAATCCCGATGAGCGCGGAACCTGAAAAGTGCTGCCCGATCGCTGCGCCGAAAGCTCCTGCCAGAATGAGTCCTTCAAGGGCAAGATTGATCACGCCCCCTCTTTCGGAAAAAACGGCGCCTACGGATGTCAGAACATACGGCACCGAGATACGCAGCACTTGCAGAAAAAAAAGTATAAATTCCGCTTCCATGTTACATAACCGTTAACCTTTCGGGCTCTCTGCCGTTGCCCACTTTTTTTGTTAAATTCATGTGTCAGTAAATAAATAACTCCTTGAACCTGTCGCAAATTTTGTTTCAGAATTTCAATTCATTTTTCTTTTTGCAATATGCCTACTTCCCGAAAAAACACCTCTTCGACATCTAAAAAACAGTACATCTACAGTTTTGCCGGCGGTTCGGCCGACGGTGACGCTTCAATGAAAAACCTTCTTGGCGGTAAAGGCGCAAACCTTGCCGAAATGGCAAACATAGGCCTTCCTGTCCCTCCCGGTTTCACTATTTCCACTGAAGTCTGCACCTATTATTACGATAACCAGAGAAGTTATCCGGAAGGTTTGTTTGAAAAAACCATACCCGCTGCCATAAGGGATATAGAAGACCTGCTCGGCAAGAAGTTCGGGGATGCTGATAATCCTCTTCTGCTTTCCGTACGTTCGGGTTCGAGAGCATCCATGCCGGGCATGATGGATACGATCCTCAATCTCGGGCTCAATGATACCACTGTCGAGGGGCTGGCAAAGAAATCAGGCAATCCGCGCTTTGCATGGGACTGCTACCGCCGGTTTGTGCAGATGTACGGCGATGTCGTTCTCGGTCTGAAACCGACCGACAGCAAACAGCAGGACCCCTTTGAAGAAATTCTGGACGCCAGAAAAAAAGAGCTGGGCGTCACCCTCGATACCGAACTCGACACCGACGACTTGAAGCATATCGTCGCTGCATATAAAGCTGCAATAGCTTCACAGACATGCTCTCTTTTCCCTGAAGATCCCATGGAACAGTTACATGGAGCAATCAGCGCGGTATTCGGCAGCTGGAATAACGAGCGTGCCATCGTCTACAGAAAACTGAACCATATCCCCTCCTGGTGGGGTACCGCCTGTAATGTCCAGGCAATGGTCTTCGGCAATATGGGGGAATCATCGGGAACCGGAGTTGCATTCACCAGGGATGCCGCTTCCGGCGAGGACATCTTCTACGGTGAATATCTCATGAATGCCCAGGGTGAAGATGTTGTTGCCGGAACAAGAACACCGCTGAAAATAAGCCATCTTGAAGAGAGAAACCCCGAACTGTACCGGGAACTCGATACGATCCGTACACGGCTCGAACAGCACTATCGGGATATGATGGACCTGGAATTCACGATAGAAAACGGAAAGCTGTTCATGCTGCAGTGCCGGGTCGGTAAAAGAACAGGGCTGGCCGCCATAAAAATCGCTTACGATATGTGCAATGAGGGCTTGATCGATGAAAAGGAAGCCCTGCTGCGTATCGAACCCGAGCAGCTCAACCAGTTGCTCCGTCCTGTATTCGACCTTCGGCAAAAACAGAAAGCCATAGATGATGGCCGCCTTCTCGCAAGAGGACTCAATGCCGGACCCGGTGCTGCAACCGGCAACATATACTTCAATGCAGCCGATGCCCAGAGAGCAAAAGAGAGGGGTGAACAGGTGATTCTTGTCCGCATAGAAACCTCGCCGGAGGATATCAAGGGGATGTCCATAGCGGAAGGAATTCTCACCGAACGCGGCGGCATGACATCACATGCGGCTCTTGTTGCAAGGCAGATGGGAAAGGTCTGCGTGGCGGGCTGCAGTGCACTTGATATTGATTACGGAAAAGGGGAAATGCGCATCGAGGAAACCGATCGGGTCCTGAAAGAGGGAGATGCCGTCTCCCTCGACGGAACTACCGGCGAGGTTATCGCCGGAGAGATCGAAACAAGGAACTCGGAGGTAATCGAGGTCCTTGCCGACAAGACCCTTGCACCCGAAGAGGCACCTACATGGCGGATTTTCAACCAGTTCATGCAATGGGCCGACAAATATCGAAAACTCAAGGTCAGAACCAATGCCGATCAGCCCGATCAGGCGAATCTTGCCGTTACGTTCGGAGCCGAAGGTATCGGTTTGTGCAGAACCGAACATATGTTTTTCGGCGGAGAAAGGATCGACGCCATGCGTGAAATGATTCTCGCGGATGATATCGATGGCCGCCAGCTGGCCCTGGAAAAACTGCTTCCCTTTCAGCGCAACGACTTCTACGGACTGTTCAAGGCAATGGGATCACGACCGGTTACCATCCGCCTTCTCGACCCGCCGCTGCACGAATTTCTCCCGCATCAGGAAAACGAGATAAAAGCGCTTTCGGAAAAGCTCGGCAGATCGTATCACCAGGTCAAAACCAGGATTCAGAACCTGCATGAGTTCAATCCAATGCTTGGTCTCAGAGGGTGCCGTCTTGGCATTCTGCATCCTGAAATCACCGCAATGCAGGTACGGGCGATAATCGAGGCTGCCTGCATGATCA
Source organism: Chlorobium sp. (assembly GCA_028278005.1). Lineage (GTDB taxonomy): Bacteria > Bacteroidota > Chlorobiia > Chlorobiales > Chlorobiaceae > Prosthecochloris. Next base: position 8,731 of record JANQFD010000032.1, read on the forward strand.
AGAAAGAAGGAAACGAAATCACACCTGAAATCATGGTGCCGCTGGTCGGCAATGTAAAGGAACTCGAACTCACCAGCGAGACAATTCACAAGGTTGCCCGCAGTGTCATGGCTGAACAGGAAACCGGTGTAAAGTATCTGGTCGGGACCATGATCGAAGTCCCCAGAGCAGCCGTAACGTCAGGTGAAATTGCAAAAGCCGCCGACTTTTTCAGCTACGGCACGAACGATCTTACCCAGATGGGACTGGGCATGAGCCGGGACGACTCCGGGCAGTACCTGCCAATGTATCAGGATTATGATATTTATGCACGCAACCCGTTCGAGTCACTCGACCAGGCAGGTATCGGAAGCCTGATCAGGCTCTCTGTAAAAGATGGAAGGGCTGTCAAGCAGGATCTCAAGCTGGGCATCTGCGGAGAACACGGGGGCGACCCGACAACCGTAGAGTTCTGTCATGCCATCGGTTTGAACTACGTTTCCTGCAGCCCCTTCAGGATTCCGGTAGCAAGGCTCGCTGCAGCCAGAGCGGCACTGTTGTGAACCACAAAACAGAAACGGACCTCCTAAGGTCAGCAACACACAACAACCTGCCCCGGCGATTTCAAGGCAGGTTGTTGTGCAGTTATACAAGATTTGATATATAGCTCCTCTTGCATCGAGCAATGGAGCAATCATGTCAGAATTCAGCCATATCAGCATACGGGGCGCGAGGGTACACAACCTCAAGAACATTTCTCTCGATATCCCGCGCAACAGGTTTGTGGTCATTACGGGAATTTCGGGTTCCGGCAAATCAAGCCTGGCATTCGACACCGTTTATGCAGAAGGACAACGCCGTTTCATGGAAACCCTGTCCGCCTATGCCCGTCAATACATCGGCAACATAGAGCGTCCCGATGTCGATTTTATTGAAGGTCTTTCCCCTGTTATCTCCATCGATCAGAAAAGCACGACCCGTTCTCCCCGCTCAACCGTAGGCACCATCACCGAAATACACGACTTTATCCGCCTGCTCTATGCCAAGATCGGAAAACCATATGATCCGGCAACGGGAGAGATTCTGCAAAAACAGTCGGCGGACTCGATCGTCACAACTATCCTTTCGATGCCCGAGGGCACCATGATCCAACTCCTCTCGCCGCTTGTCAGCGGCAGAAAAGGGCATTACCGGGAACTGTTTGAACGGCTTCTGCAAAAAGGATTCCTGAGGGTTCGCGTTGACGGTGAGTTCCGGGAAATGGAAAAAGGGATGCAGCTCGAGCGATATAAAAATCATACCATCGAACTGGTTGTCGACCGGCTCGTCATCAAACCGGATATCGGCAAAAGACTCAAAGAGGCTGTTTCTCTGGCTATCAACCTGTCTGAACATAAATCATCGGTTATCTGTGCACCGTTCGAAAGTGAACTCAAGGAACATTTTTTCAGCACACAATATGCATATGCCGATGGATCGGTTCCACTGGACACGCTCGCACCGAACCATTTCAGCTTCAACTCGCCTTATGGAGCATGCCCGACCTGTAACGGTCTCGGAGAAATCAAAAAGCTTTCGGCAGAACTGATGATTCCCGACAGAACGCTTTCCCTGAACAAGGGGGCCGTCGAACCGTTTGGAAAACCGGGCAAACGCAACCTCTGGCAGATCGTCAAGGCTGTTGCCAGACAATACGGTTTCACACTCGATACGCCGGTGGGGACCATACCTTCCGAAGCCCTGGATATATTACTTTTCGGGTCCGGGAAACGCACGTTCGATGTCACATACAACTACGCCGGTAAAGAGTATGTCTACCCGCAGAGTTTTCCGGGCGCGCTCGCTTACGTTGAAGAACTTCAGAAAAACTCGAGTTCTTCGAAAATCAGGGAGTGGGCCGAAAGCTTCATGATAAAACAGCCCTGCCCGGAGTGCCTTGGCGCACGTCTGCGCCGGGAAAGCCTGCATGTGATCATTAACGGGCGGAACATCCATGAACTTGAATCCTTGCCCTTGCAGACCGCCCTCGACTTCTTCACAGAACTTCCGGCTTGTCTGAAGGATAAAGACCTGATGGTTTCCAATCCTATTCTGCATGAAATAACCAAGCGTCTTATGTTTCTCCTGAACGTCGGGCTCGGCTACCTCAGCCTGAACCGCGGAGCTCAAACGCTTTCAGGAGGAGAGGTTCAGAGAATACGCCTCGCCTCACAGCTCGGTTCACAGCTGAGCGGGGTTCTTTACGTACTGGACGAGCCGAGCATAGGCCTTCATCAGCGAGACAACCACAAACTCATAGATTCGCTCTGCCGTCTGAGGGACATCGGCAACACCGTTCTTGTGGTCGAACATGACAGGGACACCATGCTTATGGCCGACGAGATTATCGATCTCGGTCCGGGTGCGGGTGAGCACGGAGGACAAATCGTCGCGCAGGGCCATGCCTCCAGGCTGAATAAAAAATCGCTGACAGCGGCATATCTCAGAAGAGAAAAAGATGTTCGATCCGAAGCGCATCCTGAGAAAGAAAGCGTCGACAAATGCATCAAACTCAACGGTTGCAGGGGAAACAACCTGAAAAATATCGATGTCAGCTTTCCCCTCGGAACTTTCATATGCGTTACCGGTGTCAGCGGCTCCGGCAAATCCACGCTGATCAACGAAACGCTTTACCCTGTCCTGGCCAGACATTTTTATCGTTCAAAGCTGCTGACCCATCCTTATGATACGATCGAGGGGATCAGGAACATCGATAAAGTCGTCAATGTCGATCAATCCCCCATAGGAAGAACCCCCCGCTCCAATCCCGCAACCTATACCGGGGCGTTTACCTTTATCAGAGAGTTTTTCGCACACCTGCCCGAAGCGCAGATCAGAGGTTACAAACCGGGGCGTCTCAGCTTTAACGTCAAGGGAGGACGCTGCGAAACCTGCCAGGGAGCAGGCACAAAAAAAATTGAGATGAACTTTCTTCCGGATGTTTACGTACAATGCGACACCTGCAAGGGAAAACGGTATAACCGGGAAACCCTCCAGGTGAAATACAAGGGAAAGTCCATTGCAGAAGTGCTCGATATGACAGTCGAGGAGGCCGGTGATTTTTTTGCCGACTTCCCCCGCATCAAAAGAATTCTCTCAACCATGCTGAGTGTGGGGCTCGGCTATATCAAGCTCGGGCAATCATCACCGCTTCTTTCAGGCGGGGAAGCACAGCGCATCAAACTCTCGGCCGAACTGGCCAAGGTACAGACCGGTAAAACCCTGTACATACTCGATGAACCCACAACCGGCCTGCATTTCCAGGACACCCAGCACTTGCTTGATGTCCTCACGAGGCTTGTGAGCAAAGGCAATACCGTTATTGTTATAGAACACAACCTCGATATCGTCAAGAATGCCGGCTGGATCATCGATCTCGGACCTGGAGGGGGCGATGAGGGGGGAGAGCTTGTAGCTGAGGGACCTCCTGGAGAAATTACCCGTCAGCCCCGTTCACATACCGGACATTTCCTCGGCCAGGAACTCAAACAACAGTAAGGATTCCCCTGCCGTTCTATCCAAGGCACGACGTCAACTGAACGATTATAAGGATACCGGACAGGTCACAGGTATTTCAACACCCCCGAAACATCATCCTCAACTGCATACGCTCGTTCAAAACGCTGGATGCGGGTAAGCGGATTGGGAACAACAATACAGTTGATACCGGCAGCATGGGCCGAAGCAAGACCGCGTTCCGAGTCTTCTACCGCAAAGCAGTTTTCCGGCTCGACGCCAAGGAATTCCATAGCTGCGCGGTATGGTTCGGGATGCGGTTTTGTCTCCTTTACGTCGTCAGCGGTTATAATAACGTCAAAGTACCCTTCGAGACCGCTGAAGCGATGCATAAGATCGACTTTTTTCCGCGGGCTACCGGTTACAAGGCCCTGTTTTACCTTACCCCGGAGTGTCTGCAATGTATCGTGAACACCTGGTCGAAGCGGAACAGGGCCCTGCAGAATATCAAGAAACTCCCTGTCACGCCTCTCTATGGCCTGGTCTATATGAACAGGATGCATTCCCATCTCATGAGCCACCTGACGTGTTCGCTTTGCACGAGCAAGATATTCGATTCCCCAGTATTCTTCCGTAAGATCGAATCCCAGATCGGCAAACACATCCTGAGTCAGTTTGAAAAAAATAGCTTCTGTATCGAGCAGAAGCCCGTCATTATCCCACAAGATCGCCTCTATCATATCTGAACTGGTCGTTTCACATTGCGTACAATCCGTATTAAGAATACACCATATATAGACTTACCTAAACCGAGCGTCCCGACAAGCCGGGATGCTCGATAAAAGTAAGCTTATACAATACTGTTTTGTAAGTTATTAAAAAGGTGATTATTCGTCAGCTACTCCTTAAACTTCCAGTAACGCCCATGGGTTGTCTCGACCGCCTCAAGGGAAAACCGTTCCTCTGCCGGAAGTCCCTTGTTGATAATGTAATAGACATCCGACAGCACAGACCTCGAACCATTGAAGTAGGAATGCCCTAAAAAACTTGTATCCACGTTTGTCGCGTCAATGGTTTCAATCCCCGGAATAATCACCGGAATACGATCAACATCTCCCAACCTCGCTGAACCGTGCATTCTTTTTGAAAGTTTCAGCGCCCTGTCTCTTTTAGAGGTGTAGATCACTATGTGAGCGCCGGTTTGCACAAGCCTTCCCGACATATCTCTCCTGAACACCTCCGCATCGATATCGGGAGCGGAAAGCAGTAACGCCCTGAACCGCGGTTTCAAATGCGGCTGCTCCGCGATCACGTCGAGAAAAGCGCCCGTGAGGGCACGGCACCCCATGCTGTGCGCTATGAGAAAAATGCTTTGAGCACCCGATGTCGAGGCAACATCACCAAGAAACCTCTTAAGGTTCCGCTGCGACCATCGAACCGAAACCTCGTCACCGGAGTACCGGCTGACTGTGCCTCCGGAGGGCCAGCTGTAGAAAACCGGGCAACCGTTAAATTCAAGATCCCTGACTATCTGTGCCATCCTGCGGGCAGCCTTTTCAAAAGAGATGTTGAAACCGTGCACATAAACAAGCATGCTTTTATCAGCCGTCCGGTCAACATGGCGGGACAGCTCACCGGAATACTCACGATAATCATTCAGGGCAACATCCGTCAGCAAGATGTGCTCCTTATGGTCATCACTCAAAATCGGGCTTTCAAGCTCTCCGATGCTGTGGTCCGGAGGGAAGGAAACAGTTGCAACACCGTACCTGATTTCCCCTTTCCCGGACCCGAATCTCCCCCCCGGTTTCTTCTCGGGATTCAGATTCCTGTCGGTTGCGAAAAAAACTCTCTGCGGGGGTTCGGGAGCGACTTCGAGAACCCCCGCAGTGGTAGAGACGCAACCGGAGAGAAGCAGAAAGAGTACGACCGGAAAGACGGGATTGTTTCTGTTCCATAAAAACATGGCTCGTAACCTCCTCCTAAATTGAGCGATTGTTGAGCATGCCGGAGATGCAAGGCACAGGGAATGCCGCTGTATCCCGACAAGTCGGGACACTCGGTTTAGGCTCTTTTTTTGCCCGGAAGATACGTACGGGCAATCAGGGCAAGCAGCAGAATTGAAGAAGAGACCGCAACAAACCCCCCTTCTTTATGTGAACCGTCCTGAATCCAGTTCGCTATGTCGAATCCAAGGTATCCGTAGAGATAATTCACCATAACCCCGGCAGCAAAAGACATCACGATAATAACAACAAGGTACACAACCACTGCTCTTTTACCGAGGATCTTTGAAACCACTGTCAGAGAAGCAACATTGGTCGCAGGTCCCGCCAGAAGAAAAACAAGAGC
>JANQFD010000089.1 GCA_028278005.1 Chlorobium sp.
GCCATGGCGATGAGTTCCATAAGTGTTGTGCTGAGTTCTTTGCTGCTGAAGCTGAAAAAGTTTTAATGATGCACCACCTCTCTATGTTGAGCGTCTTTCTGGCCAGTTGGAACGCTATCCCAATACAATCGGGATACACTTCAGAACCGGAGTGACCCGACTTTTCAAGATATGAGGATTTCGATCCCGACAGGTCGGGATCAACGATGCAATTGAAGCGCGGAATAAATAGTAGAGGTGCCCTAATAAGTTTGAAACGATTGATCCGGGTGTTACTATTCAGGACTGGTGGGGCTGACAGAAAACCTTATTTGATACTACACTACATCATGGCTGCCGAGAAAACCCAAAGACTTGCTGTCCTTATCGATGCCGACAATACCCAGGCTTCGATTATTGACGGGATGCTTGCGGAAATTGCCAAGTACGGTATAGCGAGCGTCAAGAGGATCTACGGCGACTGGACATCCCAGGCGCTCAAAGGATGGAAAGAGGTCCTTCTGGAACACTCCATTCAGCCGATACAGCAGTTCGGCTATACAAGAGGCAAAAATGCCACCGACAGTGCCATGATCATTGATGCAATGGATCTTCTCTATACCGGGAAATTCGACGGTTTCTGTATTGTATCGAGTGACAGCGATTTTACAAAACTCGCGTCGAGGATACGGGAATCAGGGCTTGTTGTTTACGGTTTTGGAGAAAGGAAGACACCTGCCGCATTTGTCTCGGCCTGCGACAAGTTTATTTACACCGAAGTACTTCGGGCGAGAGTAAACGAAAATGAAGCTATTGTCAGAAAAACAACGGCTGAGCTGAAAAAGGAAACACGTCTGGTAAGGCTTCTGAGGAACGCGGTGGAAGCCGCATCCGATGAAAGCGGTTGGGCTCATCTTGCAGCTGTCGGAAATACAATTGCCAAGCAGTCGCCTGAATTTGATCCAAGAAATTATGGTTACGGAAAGCTTGGGGAGTTGGTAAAGGCAATAAAGCTGTTCGATCTCGATGAACGTCCGGCAGCCGACGGACTTTCGAAGTCCATTTTTCTCAGGGATAAAAGAAATAAAGGAAAATGATGAGGAGCGAAAGGGAATGAGAAACAGAAATTTGCGGAGCTGACGGGACTCGAACCCGCGGCCTCCTGCGTGACAGGCAGGCGCTCTAACCAAACTGAGCTACAGCTCCTTCAAAGAGTTGTAAATGTAGAAATAATTACACCCCCTTCCAAAAGTTTTTTCATTTTTATTCTTGTTATATTTCCATTTGGATCGCTCGAATCAAGCTGTTGCGGGATGCTTGTCCTGTAAGCATTTCGAGCCTGTTGTGATCTTTCAAACTGATCGTCCGGTAAACGCCCCGCAGGGCCGGTTACCTTTTTTTCGGCATGTAGACCGGCTGAATACACCTATGAAAAAGTTTTCCATAGTAACTGCTTTTCTGATAAGCGCATGCATTCCCCGGCTGCTTTTGGCCAAAGGCATAGATGAGCGTATCAACGATGCCATGGCGCCCCTGACGGCTTTTATGTTCAAGGTGGTTTTCTTCTCCGTAACGATAGGTGGTGTCAGTTTTCCTTTTGTATTGCTCTGGCTCATCATTGCAGCCGTCGGTTTTACAGTGTACATGGGTTTTGTGAACATAAGAGGTTTCAGGCATGCCGTTGAACTTGTGCGCGGGGTCTATGATTCCCCCGATAAACAGAAGGGGGAAGTCTCTCATTTTCAGGCCTTGACCGCTGCTTTGTCTGCTACCGTCGGACTCGGTAATATTGCGGGTGTTGCCGTTGCAATTACTCTTGGAGGTCCCGGCGCGACATTCTGGATGATTCTCGGCGGTTTGTTCGGCATGTCATCGAAGTTTGTCGAGTGTACTCTGGGGGTCAAATACCGGAAAGTAAAGGAGGACGGTTCTGTTTCCGGGGGCCCGATGTACTATCTCAGCAAAGGGTTTGCCGAAAAAGGATTTGCCGGGCTTGGAAAAGCTCTGGCGTTTTTTTTTGCCGTCATGTGTATCGGGGGGTCGCTTGGCGGAGGGAACATGTTCCAGGCCAACCAGGCGTTCAAGCAAACGGTTATTGCCACGGGTGGTGAGCAGAGCCTGCTGTATCAGCAAGGATGGCTTTTCGGATTGGTCATGGCCATTCTTGTCGGTCTTGTTATCATCGGCGGAATCAAGTCGATCGTCAGGGTAACGGCTAAGCTTGTACCGCTTATGGTTGTCGTTTACGTCACCGCTGCATTGTTCATAATCTTTTCACACATCACGTTTCTTCCTCAGGCCATCATGGAAATTTTCCGGGGGGCTTTTTCTCCCGAGTCGATGTATGGAGGTGTTATCGGTGTGCTGATCCAGGGGTTCAGACGTGCGGCTTTTTCAAACGAAGCAGGTATAGGCTCTGCACCAATCGCTCATGCGGCTGTTAAAACCGATGAACCGGTGACGGAAGGTCTTGTGGCTCTGCTCGAACCCTTTCTCGACACAGTTGTGATCTGTACCATGACCGCTCTCGTGATCATTATTTCAGGATTATATACCGAACAGGGAATGGATGGAATTGCGCTTACATCGCAAGCTTTTCAGCAGGTTATTTTCTGGTTTCCCTATATACTCAGCATTGCGGTTCTGCTCTTTGCCTTTTCAACCATGATTTCATGGTCCTACTACGGGCTAAAGGCGTGGACGTACATTTTTGGTGAAAGTCTGGCATCGGACGTCAGTTACAAACTCCTGTTCTGCGTTTTCATCGTTCTTGGTTCAGCAATGAATCTTGGAGCGGTAATCGATTTTACCGACGCCATGATTTTTGCAATGTCATTTCCCAACCTTGTCGGCCTCTATCTGCTTGCCCCCGGAGTGAAACGGGACCTTGATTCCTATCTCGAGCGACTTCGCCAGGGCCAGATCAGGCGCTACAAATAGTCCTGTACGGCGCATCTGAAAAGCGAGAAAGGTTTGAGATTCCGGTATTCCTGCCTTCAGCCGTAACATAAAATTCGCAATTGCCGGGAGGATCATTACCCCTGAGTTTTGTATGTTAATCCTGAAACTGAAATGCGTGCACTTCCGTTATAAACTTCTGTAGCAAAAACATTGGTTTGCACTGTATACTCAAGCTGCATGAAATGCAATAATTGAATACCATTATGTCAAACAACCAATCGAAAAATTCCCTGACCATAACCGACAACCGTACAGGGAGTACCTATGAAGTACCGATTGAATGCGGTACCATACGCACAATGGACCTGAGGCAGATTAAAATTTCCGATGACGATTTCGGGCTCCTCGGTTACGATCCGGGTTATCTGAATACCGCATCCTGCAAAAGCATGATCACCTATATCGACGGCGGCAAGGGTATTCTTCGCTACCGTGGATATCCCATTGAGCAGCTCGCTGAAAAAAGCTCTTTTCTTGAAACTGCGTATCTGCTTATAAAAGGAGAACTTCCGGACAAGGAAAGACTGGATGCATGGACACATAATATCCAGATGCACACAATGGTTCATTCCAACCTGACCAAATTCATGGACGGTTTCCGCTATGATGGGCATCCTATGGGTATACTTGTGGGTACGGTCGGCGCTCTTTCGACGTTTTATCCCGATGCAAAAAATATTTTCGACAAGGAGTCAAGAAGGCTTCAGGTAAGGCGCCTGATCGGCAAAATGCCGACGCTCGCCGCTATGAGCTTCCGTCACAGTATGGGATTTCCGTATGTTCTGCCCGACAATGACCTGAGCTATGCAGGAAATTTCCTTTCAATGATGTTCAAGATGGCCGAGCAGAATTACACGCCGGATCCTGTACTTGAAAAAGCGCTCGACGTGCTGTTTATTCTGCATGCCGATCATGAACAGAACTGCTCGACAAGTGCGGTGCGTTCTGTGGGAAGCTCTCAGGTCGATCCTTACTCGGCGCTTGCCGCCGGATGCGCAGCTCTTTACGGTCCGCTGCATGGCGGAGCGAACGAGGCGGTGATCCGCATGCTGCACCGAATCGGCTCGCTTGACAAGGTGCCGGAATTCATTAAATCGGTCAAAGAAGGTGAAGGCCGGTTGATGGGATTCGGCCACAGGGTCTATAAAAACTACGATCCGAGAGCCAAGATCATCAAAAAGATCGCTTTCGAGGTTTTTGAGGTTACCGGTCGGAATACGTTACTTGATATTGCACTCGAACTTGAAAAGATCGCTCTCGAGGATGAGTACTTTATCAACCGAAAACTGTATCCGAATGTTGATTTTTATTCAGGCCTGATATACCAGGCTATGGGATTCCCGTTGGATATGTTCCCTGTCCTGTTTGCCATAGGCAGGACTTCCGGATGGCTTGCCCAGTGGATGGAGCATATGAATGACGACGAGCAGAAGATTGCCAGGCCGAGACAGATGTACCTTGGGGAGGACGAACGGGATTACGTGCCGATAGAAAAGAGGATTAAACCTACACAGCCTGTTGAGAAAAAGATTGGCATTTGCAGGTTGTAAGAATGCCGTTATACACAACTATGATAAACTCGTTTCATCTATGTCTGTAACAACACAAGATGTCGCTTATATTGCAGAGCTTGCAAGACTCCGGTTTACCGAGAGCGAGAGGGATAAAATGGCCAGTGAGCTGAATGCCATTCTGCACTATGTCGAAAAGCTCAACGAGGTCGATACGGAAGGTGTCGAACCTCTGAGCAGTATTCATGACGAGGTCAATGTGCTTCGTGAAGACTTCCGTCGGGAGTCCATAGCGAATGAGGTTGCTTTGAAAAACGCTCCTGACAGGCTCGATCGCTTTTTCAGAGTTCCGAAAGTTATCGGCTGAAATTTTTTCCGGCATGCTTCAGACCGAGGAAAAAGCAGGCTCGGTCTTCTTTTACGTCAGGGTCCGGCCGCGATCATCAGAAAGTGTCATTACCGGTGAGCACGACGGTTGCGTGAAAGTGAACCTCAAAGCGCCACCGGTCTCAGGGCAGGCGAATATTGAATGCTGTCGATTTCTTGCAAAAGTGCTCGGGGTTTCACGGTCACAGGTTTTGATTGTTTCCGGGCTCAAAGGCCGATTGAAAAGAGTGAAAGTGGAAGAGATGACCGAGGTTGAGTTTACCGAAAAGATAACGCATTACCTGTAAATCGGTTATGAGGGCTGTAATCCAGAGGGTCAGCAAGGCATCGGTAACTGTAAACGACACGCTTTTTTCCTCCACAGGTCCGGGTTTGGTTGTGCTTCTCGCTGTAGCCAGGGGTGACGGAGAGGGGGAAATTTCATGGATGGTTCGTAAAATTCTCAACCTGCGGATTTTCAATGACGGCGAAGGCAAGATGAACCTTTCGGTTTCCGATACAGGAGGCGAAATCCTCGTTGTTTCCCAATTCACATTATATGCCGATTCGAGCCGCGGCAACAGGCCGGGCTTTTCGGATTCGGCTCCTTACGGGCTGGCGGAAGATATGTACAACAGGTTTGTAGTGTCGATACGTTCCCGCTCCGGCCTGCGCATCGAGACCGGCTGCTTCGGAGAGGAAATGCAGATAAACCTGATTAATGAAGGGCCGGTAACAATGATTGTCGATACACCGATACATAGTGACGAGGGGTAATCAGTCGGCAGTTTTCAGTTGGCAGTTTTTTACCACTACATGCAGGGCCTCCCGGACGGTTTGGCTAACAAGCATTTCATTGTATGAAAATAGTTATCGTTATTCCGGCAAGACTCAATTCAAGCAGGCTGAAAAGGAAAATGCTTGTTGACCTCGAGGGAGAACCTCTCATTGTAAGAACATTTCAACGGGCAAAGCAGGCTCGCTGTACAGACCGTGTAGTCGTAGCAACCGACAGCAGTGAAATCGCTGATGTTCTGAACGGCGCCGGTGCCGAGGTTATCATGACCTCCGAACATGCACGCTGCGGTTCCGAGCGTATAGCAGAAGCTGCAGCGCAGCTTGAAGGCGATGTCTTTATCAATCTGCAGGGTGATGAGCCGCTCATTGAGCCGGAAAATATCGATCTCGTGGCCAAGCCGTATCTTCTTGGAGAAGATCCGGACTGTTCGACGCTGGTGTTTCCGGTTCTTGCGGGAGATCACACAACGATCAACGACCGCAATGTTGTCAAAGCGGTGATGGACAAAAAAGGCTATGCTCTTTATTTTTCCAGGAGCCCGATTCCGTATCGAATGGAATGCAGCGCATCAACCACCTACTACAGACATATCGGTATCTATGCTTTCCGTGCGGATGTGCTTCGTCTGTACGCCCGACCGGATGTTTCAATGCTTGAAAGGGAGGAGTCGCTCGAACAACTCCGACTTCTCGAGAACGGTTATCGAATTCGCTGTCTGGAAACCGCTTTCGACTCACCCGGCGTCAATACTCACCAGGACCTCGACCTTGTTCGGAGGCTTTTCCGGGAGGGGGCTGTTTCCGGCTGACATCGATTGCGACCTCTCCGTCATGAAAAACCACGGAAGCACTGTCCGCTTTCCTGAGGGATGAGCTGGATGTGATATAGCTGTCGTCATTATTCCTGACAAGGGTGAAGCCTCTTTGAAGTGTTCTTCGGTAATCGAGCAGGGCAAGCTTTCCGGCAACCGAAGAAAAATGTCTTTCAGTATGTTTTAGCGCACTTCTCGCGGACGTGGACATATACCTTACCAGATGGTCGATCTGTTCACTATACTGTTCCAGCTTCACCTGGGGACGGTTGAACGCATAGCTTCCGACCAGGGAGCCGATCTGCCTCTCGGTTCCTTCAAGCCTGGCATGAAGAACGGTACACTGTCGGTTGACGAGTGTGTCGAAGTGACGGAGAAGTTCCTGTGTATCAGGAGCTGCAATTTCTGCGGCAATCGACGGTGTTCCTGCACGCCTGTCGGCGACCATGTCGGCTATTGTCACATCGGTTTCATGACCTATTGCGCTGATGACGGGAATGGACGAGCCGAATATCGCCAGTGCAACGCTTTCTTCGTTGAATGCCTGAAGATCTTCAAGAGATCCCCCGCCCCTCGCAACAATGATTATGTCCGGTTTGTGATCCGGATTTACAGGATTGTTGAAATATGCTAAAGCACTGACGACACTTTCCGCTGCTTCGGTTCCCTGGACTTTCACCGGATAAAGCATCAGCCTTGCTGCAGGAAAACGCCGTTTGAAAACATTGCCCATGTCCTCGATGACCGCACCTGTGCCGGAGGTGACCAAACCGATTTTTTCCGGAATCCCGGGCAGGCTTTTTTTATGTTCCTGATTGAAATAGCCTTTGACTGCAAGCTTTTCCATAAGCATAGCAAAAGCCTGCTGCAAAGCGCCTTCGCCGGCAAGGGTGGCGGAAGTGCATATAAGCTGATAGCGTCCGGAGGGCGGGTATACCTCGATGCGTCCGCGTGCAATGATTTCCAGACCGTCTTTGAGTTCGACCGGCAATTTCATACGAATGTTTTTCCATATAACCGCAGGCACCTGCGAACCCTCGTCTTTGAGCGTCATATAAATATGCCCTGAGCTGTGGAGCTTGAAGTTGGAGATCTCGCCCTTTACGACAACAGCGGGAAAATGGCCTTCAAGAAGTCTCTTTATGCCACTGGTAAGTTCGCTGACGGTTAAAATCTGTTCTGTCATGACGGGTTTAACGCTGGTTGCGGCCGGTTACATCTCTTCCGGAAGTTAGGTATTTCAGCGGAATGGTTTGTTAGTTAATGTAGTATATTCTGATCTGGCGCCGGGATGGTCATTTGAAAAGACAGCGGTGCCAGAAAAAGTAATCGGCCCTGGTATGGAACGTGATGCCTGCATTGTCCTTTTCAAGGAAGAGCTGTCTCTTGTCAAGGGGATTGTCATAGGGTTTCTTCATGCAGTCATTGCGGGAATTGTAGCGGAACTCATGGAAAAAGGAGAAGTTGCCGTCAAAGGACTGGGTTTTTTTAAGGTTGCTTACATCCCCTTCAGAAAAACATCACAAGGCTCCATCATGCCTCCTCTCAGGAAAATCGTTTTTCTGACAAGACCGGTGGCCGATTCGGGGTTATTGAAGATTGTCTCCAGCCGGACGGGACTTGATGCAAGAAAAGCACAGACATTTTACACTATCCTTTGCCGTTATTTCAGGGAAAGAGTTGCAAAAAAACAGGAACTCAGGCTTGATGGCCTGGGGGCATTTACAACAGTCAAAGGAAAGTACATCTTTGTTCCTGACAGCACGTTACAGGAGATTGTAAACACCTCCTTCGAACACCTTTCATTGTTTGATATCGGTACTCAACAAACGTGATAGTTTTCTAAAGCAGCAGTTGTTATGGAAAAAAGTCCATGCGGAAATCTTCATCCCCAGTCAATGTGCCCGGCTTTCGGGGGACTGCGGGTTCTAACGAGAATCGAAGGTGCAAGGGTCTGTCTTGTGGCCGATCAGGGTTGTCTCTATGGTCTGACATTTGTTTCTCACTTTTATGCGGCACGGAGGTCGATTGTCGCTCCCGAGCTGATGAACGTGCAGATTTCAGGGGGTACCATGATCGATGACGTTCGGGCAACAATCGAAAGGATTGCCGAAGATCCTGCGGTAACCTTCATTCCTGTGGTCAGCACCTGTGTCGCCGAGACAGCGGGTATTGCTGAAGAACTGCTGCCCCGGAAAGCAGGAAACGCAGTGGTGCAGCTTGTTCGTCTGCCTGCTTTTCAAATCAAGTCACATCCTGAAGCAAAGGATGTAGCTGTTTCAACCCTGCTCGACAGGTTTGCCGATTTCGGCGGACGGAAAAAGAAGAAATCGCTCCTGCTGGCCGGCGAGATCTTTCCGGTTGATGCAATGGCCATTGGCACTGTGTTGCAGCGTATAGGTGTCGAGTCGGTAATTTCCGTGCCGGGGGCTTATCTGGATGATTACCGGGAGGCC